>JAAYTE010000130.1 GCA_012518175.1 Gammaproteobacteria bacterium
CCACCAAACCAATTAAACGGCGCAATAGTGAGGTGCTTTCAAAGCTATAACGATGAAAAACCAAACGTGCCATCAGCCACGTCAGTGACAACAGGCAGCCCATCAATAAGATAATGCCGACCACATCCTCACTTAAAGCCGCTGGCTGCCCTTGGGCAACAGTCACCACTGCACTCAGTAATAAGGCCGTTAAGCCCAGCGCACGGATCTTGGGCTGCAAAAAAGCCACCTGCGCCCGTGGCCAGCGAAAATGCATGATCGCCATCCCGTTAGGCGCTAAAATTCGATACATGCAATAAAATACCAACCAAACCTGCGCCATAGCTAACAAGGCATCGCCAATTTCTAAGACGCTGCCTTGGCCACCCACCGATAAGGCCAAACCAAAGCTGGCCAACGCCAACGCACCTGGCGCGGCTAACAGCAGATTTAAAAACAGCGCCCGTGGCGTGTGCATCTGACTGTCTTTGCGAAAGTGACCAATATCTGCATGCAAATCACGCAACGCTTGGATGATTTTTGGCCGCTTCCAGAGCATCACAAACATAAAGACAAATAACGGTGTAAACCACCAAATACGCTTGACCAAGGACTGCCAAACCAGACTTGTCTCATTCCCCCAAAGCACCGAAGTAAACTGATACTTAAGCCGATCTGGTGCAGCTTTGATCCAGTCCCAGTCCAAAGGTTTATTACTGGGTATCCAAAACATTTGCTCATCAAGGGTGGTGCGCAGCGCTGCCGTCATACTTTGCAGTTGTTTTTGATTGAGCTGCAGAGTAATCGACTCACTTAAATAAGCATTGAGTTCGCGGTTTAAGCGATCCAGTAAATCCGCCCGTGAACGGACTAAATCCAGCAAGCTGGAGCGTAATGCAATTTGCTCATCACTGGACGGGGTATCTCTTAACACCCGCTCCACGTACTCATCCGAGCGGCTGACGGTATCGCGCAATTGGCGTAACTCAAATTGATACAAGCGCGTATCAGCTATTTGATCGGCCAAACTGCGGTCAAAGCTCAATTGCGGCAAGGCTTGCTTTTGCTCATATAGGATTTTCGCCAAGAGCAAACTGCCCTGTAACACGCTGATTTGCTCTTCCAAGGCTTGATCAGTTTGCTGCACGCTATCGAGCTGCTGGCGAACCAGCAAGTTGCGTTGAGTCAGCTGATTACGACGCTCGGTAATCGTTAGTAGGTAATCGGATAGTTTTAAATTTAAGTTACTTTCACGCAACAATAAGCTGTCAGTCCCAGCTTTACTCACCTCCAAGGACAGCTCTGCAACAGTTTTTTCAGAATCCGCTTGGCGCTTTTGATTCAACAAAGACTGCAAGGCGAGGATGTCTTGTTCCTGACGATTGACTTGGCTGAGCAATAGATCACGGCGACTGCTGCCCAGTTCCTGCAACACGCTATTGCCCGATAACTCAGCACGGCGTAAGTTGCTTTTACTTTCTAAGGCCAAGAGCTCGGCTTTCAGCGCGTAGTTCTTTTCACTACTGGACAGTTTGCTATCGTCTTTAACCGTTTTCAGTAAGTTATTAATTTCTTGAATGCGAGTTTGGTTGCTACTGATTTCTGCTTGGGCACGCTCAGGACGGGTTTGCGCGGTGACAATTAAAGCATTGGCATCATTTAAGTCTTTTTGTAACTCGCGAAGTTTGAGGTTGTGCTCAGCCAGCAAGTCTTCCAGCTCTTTAACTGAAGCCTTGGCCAGATGTTGGCTCGGATCAGCTTGAGTTGACGCCAGTAGGCGCTGCAAATCGTTCTGCGCTGCGCTAATCTGTTGCGGCGCAGCAGCCAGCTGCTCTTGGAGTTTTTTCTGCGCTTGCTCAGTGCGCTCAACAATGTCGAGCCAAGCCAAAGTCTGCTCCAAGGCTTGCTGTACTGCTTGCTGTTCAGCTTCTGGTAGCTTGCGAGTGGGCAAGTCAGTTAGGGCTTGGCGCACATCCTGAGGATTGAGTGCGATACTATTGGCGCTCACTGGGAAACCGACAAGGCAAGCGATTAACAGCAACAACACTCTAAACTTCATAAGCCAGCAACCTTTTTAAGTAGCAATAAGTCCTAAATGACCCGCAATGTCGTTTGATCAGACGTACATATTTTAAAACAGCGGTAGCTCGGGACGTTTTCCTTCGGGAAATTTCAAACCAACTTTACTGACTTTATGGCCGTCCATTAATGCCACTGTCCAAGTCAATCCTTGCCACTGCAGATGGTCACCCAAGACTGCTTCACCGGCCACAGCATTCGTCATAAATTCGGCGAGGGTCATTTTCGGATCTAAATCATCCAGTTTTAAACCGTACACATCAGCCACAGCGCCCAGTTGCGCATCCCCCTCCAGCACAAAGTCACCAAAGAAGCGCATATCTAAACCTCGTTGCGGCGCTTTGCTGAATAAGCGTCCCAGTGCCGGCAGATCATCTTCACAGCCAATGACACATAGAAAGTCATCCGCTTCTAGGCGCGTACTGCCGCTGGGGTGCAACAATTGATTATTACGAAACAATGCCGCAATTCGAGTCCCGGCAGGCATGTTAAGTTCACGCAACTGCGCGCCAATACACCATTTTTGACTGCTTAAACTATAAACAAATAGCTCCCAATGACTGGTGGGATGCATTTCCAAACCTACCCGTGAAATGGGCGCGGGCGCTGGTGGTAAGTCCACTTTAGCTTTACGGGCCGCCCAAGACAAAGTTGAGCCTTGCAGTAATAACGACACCAAAACAATAAAGAAAGCCACGTTAAAAAACAGTTGCGCATTCGGCAGGCCGGCAACCAGCGGGAATACCGCCAAGACCACAGGTACCGCACCACGCAAGCCAATCCAGGAAATAAACATGCGTTCGCGCAGGCTAAAACCACGGAACGGCAACAAGCCAAGAAAAACCGATAAGGGACGAGCAAACAAGATCATCCAAAGTGAAAGCAATAAAGCCGGCACGGCAATGGGTAAAAGCTCGTGAGGCGTTAGCAACAAGCCTAAAACCAAGAACATGCCAATCTGACTGAGCCAAGCCAAGCCATCAAACATATGCAAAATACTGTGACGACTACGGATTGGGCTATTACCCAGCACCATACCGCACACATAGACCGCTAAAATACCACTGCCGCCTACTTCGCCAGAAAAAGCGTAGATCATAATACTGCCGCTAACAGCTAAAAGCGGATAGAGCCCACCCTCAACTTGAATGCGATTGATGACCTGTAATAAGAACCAACCACCACCCAAACCTAACACTATGCCCAAACCAAACTGGCGAGCTAAACTGCTAAAGAACTCTAAGCTAAAGCTGGTTTCTCCGGCCACCAACATGGCAATTAAAGTGACCGTGAGGAACATCGCCATAGGGTCATTACTGCCAGACTCAATTTCGAGGGTAGAGCCAACCCGTTCGTTGAGCCCTTTACCATTGAGCAGGTTAAAGACCGCAGCCGCATCAGTGGAGCCAACAATGGCACCAATCAATAAGCCTTCTAAGAGCGTGAGATTAAACAGCCAAGCGGCAGCTACACCGGTTAAAGCAGCGGTAAGCAATACGCCAAAGGTGGCCAAAGATAAGGCTGGCCAAAGCGCTACGCGGAAGGTTGCGACCCGTGTGCGCATTCCGCCATCGAGCAAAATTACCGCAAGGGCAAGGTTACTGACGAGGTAAGTCAGGGTGTAGTCATCGTAAGCAATACCACCGACGCCATCGGTGCCGGCCACCATACCCACACCCATGAAAATAACCAAAATGGGAATGCCGATGCGTGATGAGATGGCGCTGACCAGAATACTGATAACAACTAATAAACCGCCAACAAAAAATATACTATTGGTTGCTACAGAATCCACAAGCGCCTCTCCTTTATAATCACAAAGCTATTCCACATCTTTTTTATTCTAACCTGTAGATGGCTATTAATTTGAAAAATCTTATATTTGTTTACGGCTAGTCGTTAAAGATTCACATTTTCGGCAAAATACTCAGCAAGTCAGCGTTTTTTCTCATTTTTATGGTCATTTTCTCAGCGAGGTTGTCATGCCCAGCACATCGAGCCACAGTGCCTGCCAACATCTGGCGCAGGTTTTCGCCAGTGATATTCCCTTAACTTCAGCACTAGCTATTGAGGTGCGCGACTGGCAAAACCATTGTTTGCAGTTGCATTTGCCTCTACCAGAAAACCGTAACCATCAAGAGTCTATGTTTGGCGGTAGTTTGTACTGTGCTGGTGTCTTAGCCAGTTGGGGCTGGTTGCACTTACGTTTACGTGAGATGGGTATAAATACCACACATATCGTTGTACAGGCAGGGCAAATTGATTATCCGTTGCCGGTTTTAGCTGATGCCAAGGTTATCTGCTCTGCGCCAGATGAAGCTATTTGGACGCGCTTTATTAAGATGTACCAACGCCACGGTAAGGCACGTATTCGCTTAGACAGTCGCATTTTAACCCACGACGGCCAAGATGGCGCTTGTTTTACTGGGCAATTTGTCTTGCATAGCTAAATTTAAACTTCAGCTTGTAGGTATTTTTATAGCGAGGCGCTGCGAGCCGGGAGCGCGGGCCGCTGACCCGCAATTGCAAACGCAAACGCCACAACCATACAACCCATGCCGCATATTACGAACAACTCCAATATTGACTACCGCTTTTATGCGGACGAGCCGCCCGTGCTCCCAAAGACTCCTGACGATTGTTGCCTACGTGAAGGGTAAAGCCGCTAAACTTCAGCTTTGATTTTTAAACTTCAGGTTGTATTCATTGTGGATGTAATAATTATTGGTGCCGGTGCTGCTGGATTAATGTGCGCGTTAACTGCCGCGCAGCGTGGTCGTAAAGTCTTAGTGATTGATCATGCCAATAAAGCTGGCAAAAAAATCCTCATGTCGGGTGGTGGGCGCTGCAACTTCACCAACATGTACACCGAGCCGGATAATTTTCTCTCCAACAACCCTCATTTTTGCAAATCAGCACTGGCCCGTTATACCCAGTGGGACTTTCTCGAAATGGTCCAGCGCCACCAAGTGCCGTATCACGAGAAAAAACTTGGCCAACTTTTTTGCGATAACAAAGCCAGTGACATCCTCGAGATGCTACTGAAAGAATGCGCAGATGCCGGCGCCACCATCCAACTCAATACTCCAGTCACTCATATTCAAGCTAAAAACAGCGGCTTCACTCTGCAGTGCAACAAAAAAACCTTGCACTGCCAATCCTTAGTCATTGCCAGCGGTGGCTTATCCATTCCAACTTTGGGCGCGACGGGCTTTGGCTATCAAGTCGCGGAACAGTTTGGCCATACTATTCTGCCCACCCGCGCCGGCTTAGTGCCCTTCACCATCACTGATCCACAACTCAAAGAACTTTGCAGCGCCTTATCTGGCACCTCCATTGCTGATTGCGTAGTGCAATGCAACGGCCAAAGCTTTAAAGAAGACCTGCTGTTTACTCATCGCGGCCTTAGTGGCCCAGTGATTTTACAGATTTCCTCTTATTGGCAACCGGGCGACAGTATAGCGATTGATTTACTCAGCGACCGTGATGCCAGCGCTTGGCTGTTAGAGCAACAAGCACAGCACCCCAATACGGAACTGAAAACCCTACTGAGCGAGTGCTTCACCCGCAAAATGGCGCAACTCCTCTGCGAGCACTGGTTTAGCAGCACACCACTTAAGCAATACAACGCCAAGCAGCTCAGCGCGATTGCTGAGAAATTGAACAATTGGCAGCTAACCCCTTCAGGCACCGAAGGCTATCGCACCGCAGAAGTCACTTTGGGTGGGGTTGATACCCAAGAAGTCTCGTCCAAAACCATGCAGTCGCAAAAACAAGAGAACCTTTACTTTATCGGCGAAGTACTCGATGTTAGCGGCCATTTAGGCGGCTTTAACTTCCAGTGGGCCTGGGCCAGTGGCCATGCCGCCGGCTCAGTAGTCTAGGCTATTGGCATCGCTTGGTGGCGTAGCTCGCTACTACTGGCGCGGCCCAAGCGCTTAAGAACAACACAGCCAACCAGCAGCACACAACCCAACTTCACGACAAACCCCTGTCGCCCATAAATGAACCACCTACGGATAGCTCCAGCAGGTGTAATTTGGGGTCAATCAAGACCGCACGCAAAGTCCGACACATTTACTTGGTTATTAATTGCCCAGGGTACTACGCTGCTCAGTTAATGGCTGTTAGAATAGCTCAGTATTTTTATTTTCTTGAGTTTTACTATGTCGACCCCCTTTCGTCCTGAGCTGCTGTCACCCGCTGGCACCTTAAAAAACATGCGTTATGCTTTTGCCTATGGCGCTGATGCGGTCTATGCCGGACAGCCGCGCTATAGCTTACGCGTGCGTAATAACGAGTTTAACCACGCCAACCTAGCGCTGGGTATTAAAGAAGCACACGCCCAAGGCAAACAGTTTTATGTGGTGGTGAACATCTCACCGCACAACGCCAAACTAAAAACCTTTCTCAAAGACTTAGAGCCTGTGGTGGCCATGGGCCCTGATGCGCTGATTATGTCGGATCCCGGTCTAATCATGATGGTGCGTGAGCATTTCCCGCAGATGAACATTCACCTGTCGGTGCAAGCCAACGCAGTCAACTATGCCAGCGTAAAGTTTTGGCATAACCAAGGCTTAACCCGTGCCATCTTATCCCGCGAACTGTCATTGGATGAAATTGAACAAATTCGCCATGAAGTACCAGAAATGGAACTGGAAGTATTTGTGCATGGTGCGTTATGCATGGCCTACTCCGGTCGTTGCTTGCTGTCGGGCTACATCAATAAGCGCGACCCGAACCAAGGGACCTGCACCAACGCCTGCCGCTGGGAATACAAAACCCACGAAGGCAAAGAAAATGAACTGGGCGATATCGTGCATAAGTACGAGCCGATTGCTGCGGTGCAACAGGTCGATCCAGCGCTGATGCAAGCCGTTGAGCCGATCCTCGGGGTTGGTGCACCAACCGATGAAGTCTTCCTCTTAGAAGAAGCCGGACGTCCGGGTGAGTATATGTCCGTCTCTGAAGATGAGCACGGCACTTATATTATGAACTCGAAAGATTTACGTGCCGTACAACACGTCGAGCGCATGGTGCAGATGGGTTTACACTCATTGAAAATCGAAGGTCGCACCAAGTCCCATTACTATGTCGCGCGCACTGCTCAAGTCTACCGTAAAGCCATTGATGATGCGGTGGCTGGTCGTCCTTTTGATAAGTCGTTGATGGACACCTTGGAGTCTCTGGCGCACCGCGGTTATACCGAAGGTTTCCTGCGTCGCCACGTGCACGATGAATACCAAAACTACGAGTACGGCTACTCCATCTCTGATCGTCAGCAGTTTGTTGGTGAAATGACCGGAGAGCGTCGCGGTGATTTAGCCGAAGTAATCGTCAAAAACCGTTTTGCGTTAGACGATTCCATTGAGCTTATGACGCCACAGGGCAATATGACCTTTGACCTCAAGCACATTGAAGATCAAAAAGGTAAAGGCCGCACTGATGCGCCCGGTGACGGCCATGTGCTGTATATTCCGATACCTGAGAATGTCAATCTAGAGCATGCGCTCCTGATGCGAAACCTCACCAGCGGCAACACTCGCGGCGCATAATCAAGCCCCCGGAAAACACTGAGTCTTACTTGTACAGATCAATTAAGACTCAGTTGCAGCGGAGGTATGAGCCAGCAAGAACTCGGTAAACTGCCCAGCGGCAACCGGACGGCAAATGAGATAGCCTTGCACTTCATCACATAAATTGGCGTGTAAGAAATCCATTTGCGCTTGAGTCTCTACCCCTTCAGCAACCACTAATAAGTTTAAGCCATGTGCCATCGCAATAATGGCGCGAGTAATGGCCGCATCCTCATGGTTTTCAGCCACATCGCGAATAAAGCTCTGATCAATTTTCACGCTATTGGCGGGAAAACGCTTTAAATAACTCAGCGATGAGTAACCTGTACCAAAATCATCGATAGCCAGGTGCACACCCAACTCTCGCAACTGTTTAAAGGTAGCGATAATGCTTTCGGCGTTCTCTAGCATCTGGCTTTCAGTCAGCTCAAGCTCCAACAAATAAGCCGGTAAACCGGTTTTCTTCAGCACATCCTGCACTAAAGTAACCAAGTTACCTTGGCGCACATGGCTAACAGATAAGTTCACTGAAACGCGAATGGGCATACCTTGCTGTAGCCACAGTAACGCCTGCTCACAGGCCTGTTGCAGCATCA
>JAAYTE010000131.1 GCA_012518175.1 Gammaproteobacteria bacterium
ACCATGAAAAGCATGACGGAAGGCAGCCGCGCCTTTGCTTGTTATGTTGGTAAACAATTGGATATTGCCAAATTCAGTCCTGATCCCGTATTGGCTGAGCAAGCGCAAGATTTAGTCGCATTACTGACGCCGGTGACTAAAGCATTTTTCACCGATACCGGCTTAGAAAGTTGCATCCACGGCCAGCAAGTGTTTGGCGGCCATGGCTATGTGCGCGAGTGGGGCCAAGAGCAATTGGTCCGCGATGTGCGTATTGCACAAATCTATGAAGGCACCAACGGTATTCAAGCGTTGGATTTAGTGGGGCGTAAAATCGTTGCCAACCGTGGCCAGTATTTAACCGCCTTTACTCAGCGGATTCGTGAGCAGGTCAGCCAGCCCGAGACTTTATACCGCGCAGAAGTGCTATCGGCAGTCGCACGTTTAGAAAGCGTCAGCCAATGGTTGCTAGAAAAAGCGGCCGACAACAAGAATGAAGTGGGCGCAGCCTCGGTTGAATACCTGCACCTGTTTGGCTATGTGGCTTACGCGTGGATGTGGTCGCGGATGGCCACCGCAGCGCAAAAAAACCATGCACAAGAGCCCGATTTTTATAGCGCCAAACTGGCCACTGCTGACTTTTATTTCAGCCGTATGTTGCCGCGCACGCTCAGCCTCGAAGCCAGCATTAAAGCCGGTAGCCAACCTTTATATGGGTTAGCCGCAGAGCAGTTTTAAAACAGGTTAGTCAGCCCTGCAGCATCAGCGTTGCAAGGCTGGCCACATGCTAAAGATAAGGAGCACAACAATAATGAGAACCTTAACCACCCTCCAAGGCAACAGCCAAAAGCTGGATGGCGGCGCGATGTTTGGCAATGCACCTAAAGCGCTGTGGCAGCGCTGGATGCAGCCCGATGAGCTAAACCGTATCGACCTCGGTTGCCGAGCGCTTTTAGTACAGGAAGCCGAGCGTAATATTTTAATTGAAACTGGGATTGGCGCTTTTTTCTCACCGGAGATGAAAGAGCGTTTTGGCGTGCAAGAAAGCCATCACGTGCTACTCGACAGTCTCGCCGAGCAAGGCCTGAGCCACACCGACATTGATCTGGTGGTGCTCACTCACCTGCACTTTGACCACGCAGGCGGCTTACTGTCTGCTTGGCAGGAAGGGCAACCGGCACAACTGCTGTTCCCCAACGCACAATACCTGACCGGCCAAGGCCAATGGCAGCGGGCCAATAACCCCCACGCCCGCGACCGTGCATCCTATATCCCTGAACTACTCGCCCTACTCAAAGACTGTGGCCGCTTACATTTGGTGGCAGATGACAGCCCGAACCACCCACTGCTGGGCGAAGGTTGGCGTTTGCATTGGAGCCATGGCCATACACCGGGGCAAATGCTGCCAGAAGTCGCGATGCCCGACGGCCCAGTAGTTTTCCCCGGTGATTTAGTGCCCGGCGCACCTTGGGTGCATCTACCGATCACCATGGGTTATGACCGTTTCCCCGAAGGCTTGATCGAAGAAAA
>JAAYTE010000132.1 GCA_012518175.1 Gammaproteobacteria bacterium
AGGCAACACAAAAGATTAACGAGTATCTCCCTTGTGCAGCGGCAAGCGCAGTGCTCACTGATAAAAGGTTTTATTAGCGGCTACACAGCAGATATGACGGCTAAATGCATAATCAAAAACGGCCAGCATATGCTGACCGCTATTTGTACTTAGGCATTAAAGCCGTCTGGATTACTTTGTTGCCAGCGCCAAGTGTCACGCATCATATCGTCTAAGCTATGCACTGCTTGCCAATCCAACTCTGCGGCTGCTTTATTAGGATCGGCCCAGCACTCGGCAATATCACCACTGCGGCGATCTACTATTTTATAAGGCACCTTCACTTTGGCTGCTTGCTCAAAAGCTGTAATCATTTGCAGTACGCTATAACCCTGCCCTGTACCCAGGTTCCAAATATGTACACCTTGCGATTTAGCAATGGCAGCTAAAGCTTTTAAGTGACCATCAGCCAAATCGACCACATGGATATAATCACGTACCCCAGTGCCATCTACGGTTGGATAATCGTCACCGTAGACAGACAACTGTTGCAGTTTGCCCACAGCAACCTGACTGATATAAGGCAAGAGGTTGTTAGGGATACCATTGGGGTCTTCACCTATCAGGCCACTGTGATGTGCGCCAACTGGATTAAAGTAACGCAATAGCGCAATACTCCAGCGCTGCTCAGAGATAGCCAGATCACGCAGTATCTCTTCAATCATCAGCTTGGAGCGGCCATAGGGATTGGTTGGCGTACCAGTGGGGCAGTCTTCGCTAATTGGCATCTGCTTAGGTTCACCATACACAGTGGCTGAAGAGCTAAACACCAGATTAAACACACCAGCTGCAGCCATTGCTTGAAACAGCACCACACTGCCGCTGACGTTATTCTCATAGTAAGCCAGTGGTTGCTCTACGCTTTCACCCACCGCTTTTAAGCCTGCAAAATGCAAGACTGCTTGAATGGAGTGGCGCACAAAAATTGAATCTAACAGAGCACGGTCGCGAATATCGCCTTCAATAAAGGTGGCGGCTTTACCGCAAATACGCTCAACGCGGCGCAATGACTCCAGTGAGCTGTTAGTAAGGTTGTCTAGTACGATGACATTATGGCCCGCTTCGAGCAGTGCCAAGGTGGTGTGCGAACCAATATAACCTGCACCACCGGTAACTAAAATTGAGTGTTTCATACTGTTTTAAAAAGTCCTATTAATCAGTGCGCTGCTTGCGGGTCGCTGGTTTTAAGTTGTGGCTTAATGAAGCGCTTTCTGCGCCATTGTAAGGCGCAGACAGCCAATAACAGCAGTAAGCCTGGAATCCACATGATCTCTTTACGCATACGATCGGTTGGTGCGCGCACTAAGACAATTTCCTGATCAAACTCTAAGCCTAAATCTGCAGCTTCACTGGCAAAGGCAACGTTATCAATTAGCGTTTTGCCATCTTCTTCGATCAACGTTAAGCCCAAAGCGTGCAAACGCGCTTCGCCACTTTCGCCCGCTGGTACGGGAAGTAAAATAACAAACTCCTGTGGCTCACCGAGGTCATCTTCACCTTGGATACGTAAACGTAATTGACTGCCTTCATCAACTTGGCCTAAGGCTTGAACCATTTGGCTGGGAGGGATGTCTTGGTAAGGATCATGCACTATATCCATCCAGAAGCCGGGGCGGAATAAGGTAAAGGCGACCAACAGCAGTAGGATACTTTCGTACCAACGACTGCGGGTGATAAACCAGCCTTGAGTACCCGCTGCGAAAATTAACATGGCTACAGTGGCGACAATAAAGATCAAAATACCGTGCATAAAGCTAACGTTAATCAGCAGTAAGTCAGTATTAAAGATGAACAAAAATGGCAGTAATGCCGTTCGCAAGCTGTAATAGAAAGCCTGTATACCTGTTTTAATCGGGTCGCCTTTAGATACAGCTGCTGCAGCAAAGGATGCCAAGCCTACAGGCGGTGTCACATCAGCCATAATGCCAAAGTAGAAAACAAACAGATGCACGGCAATTAGGGGCACAATTAAACCGTTTTGCTGGCCGAGCGCTACCACGACAGGTGCTAATAAGCTGGAGACAACAATATAGTTGGCTGTGGTCGGTAGGCCCATACCAA
>JAAYTE010000012.1 GCA_012518175.1 Gammaproteobacteria bacterium
AGGAGTACCTCATGGCTGCGAAAAAGATTTTGATGTTAGTGGGTGATTACGTAGAAGATTACGAAGTCATGGTGCCTTTTCAGGCGTTGCAAATGGTCGGCCATACTGTGCATGCCGTGTGCCCTGGGAAAAAAGCCGGTGAGTTTGTGCGCACGGCTATTCATGATTTTGAAGGTGATCAAACCTACAGCGAAAAGCCGGGGCATAATTTTGTGCTCAATTTTGATTTTGATGATGTGAAAGCAGAGGATTACCAAGGTCTGGTTGTACCCGGTGGCCGCTCGCCTGAGTATCTGCGCTTAAACGCCACTGTGCTTGAATTAATCCAAGCCTTTGATCAGGCCAATAAACCCATTGCTGCGGTATGCCACGGCCCACAGTTGCTGGCAGCAGCAGGCATCTTGGATGATCGCGAGTGTGCTGCTTATCCGGCTTGTGGTCCTGATGTGGAAATGGCGGGTGGGCATTACGTTGAGCTGGACGTCACCGGTGCGCACCTTGAAGGTAACTTGGTCACTGCGCCAGCTTGGCCAGCACATCCAACTTGGCTGGCAGGGTTCTTAATGCTTTTGGGTACTAAAATCACTCTTTAAGTTCTGCTTTGGTTATGCGGCGTCCACTGTTGTGTGTTGAGTCTAGGGTACTGCTTGCAGGCCGTAGTTTGTCTCGCGCAGTGGCATTAAGCATTTATCGCAACATGAGCTAACTCCACGTAGAATGACCCTGTTGTTAGAAATAACTGATTCGTGTCTTAAACATTGGAAGGAAATATATATGACGACTGTAACTTTTAAAGGTACACCGGTACGCATTGATGGCCATTTCCCACAACAAGGCGAGCAAGCTCCGAGCTTTAGTCTTGTGAATAAGACGCTGGATGAAGTGACTTTATCGAGCCTCAGTGGTTTTCGTAAAGTTATAAATATTTTCCCAAGTATTGATACGCCAACCTGTGCAATATCTGTGCGTAAATTTAATGAGCAAGCTGCCAACTTAAAGAATACGCGTGTGCTGTGTATTTCTGCTGACTTGCCTTTTGCGCAAGCGCGTTTTTGTGGTGCTGAAGGCCTAGAGCGCGTGTTGATGCTGTCAACCATGCGTGATCCAGACTTTTTTCAAGTGTATGGCGTTGATATTGCTGAGGGTCCATTAGCTGGCCTAGCGGCCCGTGCAGTCATCGTTTTAGATGAAGACGATAAAGTGCTGTACAGCCAGTTGGTCGCTGAAATTGGTGATGAACCAGACTATGAAAGCGCATTAGCCGTTCTGAGCTAAGCCTATTGCGCTGCGGTATTGTTTGATACCGCAGCGCAACCTAACCCTTAGTGTTGCCAGCGCTAATACCGTAATAAAAATATATGTGTCCATCTAGCAGTCGCTGAGCCAGTATCAAGCAAAAGCTGTGCTGTGCGCTTACCGCTGTGTCAGCAAAGTAAATTGAGCGTAAATGCACTGCCAAACGGGGTTAAGGCTGCTATCTTTCAAGCTCCCAAGGACTGTGAATAATTGATATGCCTGATTTATCGACCCGTACCACGAAAAAATCCTCAAAAAAGCTGGTGATTGCCGTACTGGCGGTGTGTTTAGCTGGTGCTGGTATTTGGTGGTGGCAAAGCGCTGCTGAATCTACTGCGCAAGGCCCGCGAATGGGCGGCAGTTTTATGGGTGCAGTGCCGGTCAATGCTCAACAAGTGCGCCTGGATCGTTTTGCCGTGCAGTTGCGTGCTTTGGGTACGGTAACGCCGTGGAATGCCGTGAGTGTCACCAGCCAAGTCAGTGGCGAACTAGATAAAGTGCTGTTTGACGAAGGGCAGTTTGTTGAGCAAGGCACTTTGCTGGCGCAAATTGATCCGCGTAATTTTCAAGCGGCGTTATTACAGGCCGAAGGGGCTTTGCAAGAAACCCGTGCGCAGTTGGCCAGTGCTGAGTTAGACCTCAAGCGCTATCAAGGCCTCTATAAAGAAGACTCGGTGGCCAGACAAACCCTTGAGCAGCAACAAGCCATGGTTGCGCAATATAAGGGCACGTTAAAAGTACGTGAGGCGCAGCGCGATGCCGCTCGTTTAGATGTTGAGCACACACAGATTACTGCACCGATTTCAGGCCGTTTAGGTTTGCGCGCGGTGGATGCTGGCAATTATGTGTCAGCAGCGTCCACAGAGTTGGTCACTATTACCCAAGACGATCCCATTGCCGTTAGTTTTACGATTCCTGAACATGAGCTACAGGCGGTGTTACAGGCCTATCGGCAAGAGCAGCCACTGCAAGTGCAAGCGTGGAACCGTGATGAAACTGAGTTGTTGGCCGAAGGCGTACTCGACAGTATTGATAACCAAGTCGATGTCACCACTGGCAGTGTGCGCTTGAAGGCGCGCTTTGCTAATCCTGAGCAGGTTTTATTCCCTAACCAATTTGTTAATGTGCATTTACAGGTCACTGTGCACGATGCAGCCCTATTATTACCGGCCGATGCCATTCAATTTGGCACCAATGGTCGTTTTGTGTGGCAGGTTCAAGATGACGACACTGTGGTGATTCAACCGATTGAGATTATCACCAGTGATGGCACGTCCAGCATGTTGCGCTCAGGCTTGGCGGCCGGTGACTGGGTGGTGGTGGAAGGTGTTGATCGCTTGCGCAGTGGCAGTAAAGTGGAGCGGGTTGCACCTGCTGCTAGCGAGCCGGCTGTGTCTGCTGAGTTGGCTGTGCCGCCAGTGACGGAGACTGAGCAAAACAGCCGAGGCGCAGGCAAGCAGCCTCAACAGAATCCAGCACAATGAACGTCTCACGGGTTTTTATTCAGCGGCCGGTTGCCACCACGCTGTTGATGCTGGCGATTTTTTTAGCCGGCGCTTTGGCCTATCGATTATTGCCTGTAGCGGCGTTACCGCAGGTGGATTATCCCACTATTCGTGTGCTGACTTTGTACCCTGGTGCCAGCCCGCAAGTGATGAACAGCGCGGTCACAGCGCCGCTTGAGCGTCAATTTGGCCAAATGCCCGGTTTAGATCAGATGTCATCCACCAGTTCGGGCGGCGCTTCGGTGATCAGCCTGCGCTTTAGTTTAGACATTGAACTGGATGTGGCTGAGCAAGAGGTGCAGGCGGCGATTAATGCCGCGAGCAATTTGTTACCACGGGATTTGCCCGCGCCACCGGTGTATAACAAGGTCAATCCCGCTGACAGCCCGGTGCTAACGCTCGCGATTACCTCTAAGAGTGTGCCGCTGCCACAGGTCAATGACTTGGTCGATACCCGCATGGCGCAAAAAATTGCGCAGATCAGCGGGGTCGGTTTGGTCAGTGTCGGTGGCGGTCAGCGTCCAGCAGTGCGGATTCGAGCCAACCCGCAAGCCTTAGCCGCAGCGGGTTTAACTTTGGCTGATGTGCGCAGCATGATTACCAGTGCCAACGTCAATCAGCCTAAGGGCAGTATTGATGGACCGTCACGCATCACCCAATTGGATGCCAATGATCAGCTGCGCTCGGCAGAGGATTACGCTGAGCTGATTATTGCCCATAACGATGGGCGTGTGCTGAAACTCACCGACGTTGCCGAGATTATTGAGGGTGCAGAAAACAACCGTTTAGCGGCGTGGGCCGATCTCAATCAAGCGGTCTTGTTAAATATCCAGCGCCAACCCGGTGCCAACGTGATTGAAGTGGTAGAAAATATTGAAGCATTGCTGCCCAGTATTATTGCCACTTTACCGGCCAGTCTGGAAGTCAGTGTGCTCACCGATCGCACACAAACCATTCGCGCGGCAGTCAGCGATGTGCAGTTTGAGTTGATGCTAGCGGTGGCTTTAGTAGTGTTGGTGACGTTTTTATTCTTAAAACGTATGACAGCCACCTTAATTCCGTCGATTGTGGTGCCTTTGTCGCTGATCGGCACCTTTGCGGTGATGTATTTGTTTGGCTTTTCGTTAAATAACCTCACCCTGATGGCGCTGACCATTGCCACCGGCTTTGTCGTTGATGACGCCATTGTCATGTTGGAAAACATTGCGCGGCATATTGAACTGGGCGAAACGCCGATGAATGCGGCGCTCAAGGGCGCAAAGCAAATCAGCTTTACCTTGCTCTCGTTAACTTTCTCGTTGATTGCGGTA
>JAAYTE010000133.1 GCA_012518175.1 Gammaproteobacteria bacterium
CAGCACACTGAATGTTACCATCACTCATGCAAGATTCCTGCTCAGCACCAGCATGGCGATATCATCAGGCATATTGCTGCAGTTAGCTAGCCCAAGGCGCTGCACTATCTGCGCATACTCACCTTGCGCAGCACTAATTAACGCCGGTAAAGCTGCCTCACTGCCAACCAAACTGTCTTGTGGCTGCACATCAAAAATACCGTCGGAGAACAGGCTCAGACTAAAAGCCTGGGGCAGTTGCAACTGCTCATCAACATAACTGACCTGCTCAAACATACCCACTGGCTGCCCTTGTCCAGCTAAGAACTCAGCATGCCCAGCACTGTATAAAATGGGGGACGGTAAGTGCCCAGCAGCACTCCACTGCAACGTGTTTTCTTGGGTATTAATAATCATACAAATAAGGGTGATATGTCGGTCTGAGTCATAAGTGAGCAAACGCTGATTCAAATAGGTCAGCATCGATGCCGGGGTAATCTCTTCTGCAAGACCTGCAGTAAAGCTATAACTGCGCACAATACTTTTCAGTAGCATACTGATCAATGCTGCCGCAGTACCGCTGCCTGCTACATCCGCTAAGTAGAGCAAGATACGCCCGTCGGGCAACTCAAAGTAGTCCAGTGAATCACCAGTCAAGTACAGCGCAGGAACCACACAGTGCTCAAACGTCAGGCCTTGCGCCTGCCAAGGTGTTTGTGGGCGCAACTGCTGCTGTAAGTGTTTGCCAGCAAGCTGATCAGTCAGCAGTAACGCCTGCTGTTTTTGCAGTAAGAGCAACTCTTCTGAGTCTGCAGCAGAGTTGTGTTGTCTTTCAAGAGAATCCATTACTTATCAATCGTAAATAGTGTTTAGGGGCAAAAGGTACTCTCATCATTGCGCTGATTCAAGCACTCTATAGCTGAGCAGTTTTGGCTCGACCGTTCAGGCGCAAAAGCATTGCCTTACAGCGCCAATCAGCTATAACTAGATAGATGAAATTCAGCAGAAAACAGAAGTGCAACACATAAAGATAAAGCGGCTAGCGAACACTTTACATTTGCTTGAAGGCAGGCAGTTTTATTGTTTTTAAACAGAAAAAAGAGGCTTGCAGCTGTTAGCACTAAAGCCACTCAAAATTAACCACTGGGAGTTAAACCATGCATCATTACAGCGAAAAGCGTGATTTTATCCGTATGCGTGTCGAAACGCCGATAACACTGCAGAGCAACGGACAAACCTACCAAGGTATTTGCACTGATTTATCCAGCACTGGTATGCAAGTTGAATTGAATCAGCCTGCCACCTTTAGCCATGGGCAAGCAGTGCATGCCAGTATTGTTTCCACGCATCCGCAACTGCCAGGTCTTGAGGCCGAAGCCACCATCTTACGTGTCGAAACTCTCGATGATGGCCGCCTCGCCTTAGGTCTTAAAATCACGGCAATACGTTGACCCTAGAACACCACAGGCGCTCTAGAAATCATCGACAACATTGCCGTCGCGCACTCGAAACTCGCGATTTTGCAGGAAAGCATTCCTTACAAAACGGTATCTGTCACCGACAATAAAACGCTCAGAGGACAGCAGGCTCGCACGAGCATCCACTATATTTAAAGCCAGCATGCTGTTGCGCACCGGCACATCATTAATGGCTCGATAAGGCACGGTATAGCTGTCTGGGTATAACGCAACTGCATCACGCACGGTGCTTGGGCCTAAGAACGGCAGCACCACATATGGCCCGCTTTTTACGCCCCAAGCCCCTAAGGTTTGACCGAAGTCTTCATCATTGCGCTGCAGCCCCATTTTAGTTGCCACATCAAAAACACCTAACAGACCAAAGGTGGTGTTAAAGAAAAAACGTGCCGTATCAACACCAGCATCACGCAATTTAAACTGGAGCAGGTTATTCGCGAGGTTACTCGTTTCACCGATATTACGGAAAAAGTTATGCACACCATCTTCAACAATATCTGGCGTAACTGCTTGATAACCTTTAGCCAACGGCTTTAATGTCCAGCGGTCCACAGTATCGTTAAAACGAAAAATAGCGCGGTTGGTACGCTCCCACGGATCTTCGTTTTCACCAAACTCTTGCCACTCGTTATCCAAGTCAGTGAAATCTGTTTCTTGCGCCAGAGCAGTGCTCGGCAAACTCAGGCATCCAGCCACTAACATGCCGCTCAAAATGCCGCGCATGGATTTAGTTATAACAAGCCGCATAAAGCCCCCACTGTTTTATTCAACAGTCATTTGGAAAAATTTAATAAGCTGCGCAGTAACATCCACGCAGCTCTTAGATAACCTTTTACTGATCAGCAAAACGCCAACCAGTGCCGTCTTTACCATCTTCTAGCACAATACCTAAAGCGGTTAGCTCATCACGTATGCGGTCCGACTCTGCCCAATCTTTGCTTTCGCGGGCAGCGATGCGTGCGGCAATCAAAGACTCAACCTGCGCGGCATCCACACGCTTCTCAGCACCGGCCTGCAAGAAGGCATCAGGCTGTAATTGCAAGATACCTAATACAGCGCCCAGCTCTTTGATGCGCGCTGCTAAACCTGCTGCAGTCTGTGGGTCTTGTTTATGCACACGGTTTACCTCACGGGCCATCTCAAACAAGATCGAGCACGCCTCTGGGGCATTAAAGTCGTCGTCCATGGCTTTGTTAAAGCGCTCAACATAAGCCTCTCCGCCCGCAGCAGGCACGCTCTCAACACCTTTAAATGTTTGGTAAAAGCGCTCTAACGCCGAACGTGCTTCACGCAAGTTGTCTTCCGAGTAATTAATCGGGCTGCGGTAATGGCTGGAGACTAAAAGATAACGCACCACTTCTGGATGGTATTTCTCCAGCACATCACGAATGGTGAAAAAATTACCCAAAGATTTGGACATTTTCTCGCCATCCACACGCACGGCTCCAGCATGCATCCATGTGGTTGCATACTGTTGACCTGTGGCAGCCTCGCTTTGTGCAATTTCATTCTCGTGGTGCGGGAACACCAAATCTGGCCCGCCACCATGAATATCAAAGCTATCGCCCAAGCAGCAAGTGGACATCACTGAGCACTCAATGTGCCAGCCTGGACGGCCTTTACCCCATGGCGAATCCCAGCTTGGCTCGCCCGCCTTGGCGGATTTCCAGAGTACGAAGTCCAATGGGTCTTCTTTCGCTTCGTCCACTTCAATACGCGCACCGATTTTTAAATCGCTGATTTTACGGCGCGATAACTTACCGTAACCGGCAAACTTAGCTACGCGATAATAAACATCGCCATTGTCGGCTGCATAAGCAAAGCCTTTATCAATTAAGGTTTGGATCATCTTAAACATGCCATCAATATGCCCTGTAGCGCGGGGTTCTTGATCAGGCCGCAGGACATTTAAACGTCCCTCGTCTTCATGCATGGCAGCAATCATACGCTCAACCAGCTGCTCAAATGGCTCTCCATTTTCTTGCGCACGTTGAATGATTTTGTCATCAATATCAGTGATATTACGCACATAAGTGACATCATAACCGCGATGGCGTAACCAGCGCGTCACGACATCAAAGGCCACCATGACGCGAGCATGGCCAATATGGCAGTAGTCGTACACGGTCATACCGCAGACATACATACGCACATGGTTGCCCTCTAAAGGCTGCAGCGGCTCTTTTTGTTTAGTTAGGGTGTTATAAATCGCTAAAGTCATGCTTTCCCCCATGAATCACGCAAAGTTACCGTGCGGTTAAAGACCAGCGCATCAGGCTTGCTATCGACGTTGTCTAAGCAAAAATACCCTTCACGTTCAAACTGAAAGCTCTCTCCAACCTGTGCTTGCAACAAAGAAGGCTCGGCACGACAACCCTTTAACACCACCAGTGACTCAGGGTTAATGTTATCCAAGAAGGATTCGCTGGTTTCACCCTCTGCATCTTTATCTGGATTAGCGGTGCTAAATAGACGGTCATACAGGCGCACTTCGCACTCAACACTTTGCGCAGCTGGAACCCAGTGAATTACGCCTTTAACTTTACGGCCTTCCGGGTTTTTACCGAGCGTTTCTGGATCATAAGAGCAACGCAACTCGACAATATTACCCTCAGCATCACGAATAGCTTCATCCGCACGGATCACATAGCTACCACGCAAACGCACTTCCGTACCCGGCATTAAACGACGGTAACCCTTGGGTGGGTTTTCTTCGTAGTCACTGGCATCAATATAAATCTCGCGAGCAAACGGCAACTCACGCACCCCTTCATCACGCTTAGGGTGGCGCGGCAATTGCAGCATCAGCTCTTGGTCTTCGGGGTAATTGGTAATCACCACTTTAAGCGGTTTAAGCACGCACATCGCCCGCGTAGCGTTGTAATCCAGATCTTCACGAATACAGAACTCAAGCATGCTTAAATCGACAATACCACCCGCACGGTTGACCCCAATCATGTCGCAGAAATTACGAATGGATGCTGGGGTAAAACCGCGGCGACGGAAGCCGCTAATAGTCGACATGCGCGGATCATCCCAGCCACTAACGTGCTGATCATCCACTAACTGTTTGAGCTTACGCT
The DNA here is from genome assembly GCA_012518175.1 of Gammaproteobacteria bacterium. Lineage (GTDB taxonomy): Bacteria > Pseudomonadota > Gammaproteobacteria > Pseudomonadales > Pseudomonadaceae > Denitrificimonas. Next base: position 4,538 of record JAAYTE010000133.1, read on the forward strand.
TACTGGTGATGGTGTAGTTCAAGTTAAGGCGAGCAAACTCATACTGACGCGGCTTAGCCGGCACTGGCAGCTGCTCTAAAAACCACTCATACAAAGGACGGTGATCTTCAAACTCTAAGGTACAGATCGAGTGAGTAATTAACTCAATGGCATCGGACTGACCGTGGGTAAAGTCATAACTTGGATAGATACACCAAGCATCACCGGTTTGGTGGTGATGGGCGTGACGAATACGGTACAAAATAGGATCACGCAAATTCATATTGGGTGAAGCCATATCTATTTTGGCGCGCAAAGCACAGGTGCCATCAGGAAACTCACCGGCACGCATACGCGTCAGCAAATCTAAGTTCTCGCTGACACTGCGCTCACGAAACGGACTGTTTTTACCCGGCTCAGTCAAACTGCCACGGTATTCACGGGCTTGCTCGGGAGACAAATCACACACATAGGCTTTGCCTTGCTCAACCAAATACACCGCCCACTGGTACAGCTGCTCAAAATAATCAGAGGCATAACGCACCTCACCATCCCACTGAAAGCCCAGCCAGCGCACATCATCTTTAATCGCATCGATGTACTCTTGCTCTTCTTTGGCGGGGTTAGTGTCATCAAAACGCAAATGACACACTCCACCAAATTCTTTGGCTAAACCAAAGTTAAGGCAGATGGATTTGGCGTGACCAATGTGCAAATAGCCATTGGGTTCGGGGGGGAAGCGCGTAACAATGCTACTGTGCTTGCCTGACTGCAAATCAGCTTGAACAATAGGACGAAGAAAGTTCGCGGCGACATTTACGGACGATTCAGACATGCTCATGGGCTCTTTAATACTCATTACTGCCTATTATGGGTAGGCTGGCTCAAATAAAGTGCTTATCATACCCGAACCTGCCACCTCTCTGACAGGTCTATGACTTTTTAGCTTTCTATGGATCAACTCAATGATTAAATTACACACCAATCACGGCGTTATCACTTTAAAACTTTTTGCTGACGAAGCCCCAGAAACAGCAGCCAACTTTATTCAGTACGTTAAAGACGGTCACTACGACAACACTATTTTTCACCGTGTGATCAGCAACTTTATGATTCAAGGCGGCGGTTTTGACACCGACATGCAACAGAAAAGCACCCGCGCGACAATTAAAAACGAAGCCAACAACGGTTTATCCAATAAAAAAGGCACCATTGCCATGGCACGCACTATGGAGCCACACTCAGCTTCAGCGCAGTTTTTCATTAACGTCCAAGACAATGACTTCCTCGATCACACTGCACCCACCACACAAGGTTGGGGTTATACCGTATTTGGTGAAGTGGTTGACGGCCTGGATGTGGTTGAAGCCATTAAAGGCGTTGCTACCACTAGCCGTAATGGCCACCAGGATGTGCCACGTGAAGATGTCATTATCGAAAAGGCAGAGATTGTCGAGTGATTCTGCTGATTTCTGATCTGCACTTGCACGAGGAGCGCCCGGACATCACCGGTGCGTTCCTTGCGTTTCTTGAGCAGCACGCCAAGCATGCGCAAGCACTGTATATTCTCGGTGATTTCTTTGAGGTGTGGATTGGTGATGACGCCATGACGCCCTTTCAGCGCTCAATTGCCACCGCCCTTAGCGCAGTAGCCGCTGGTGGGACGCAAATCTATATCATGCATGGTAACCGTGATTTTTTACTGGGCCACGACTTTTGTGAGCTGGCAGATTGTGAATTATTAAAAGACCCGAGCATCGTCAAGCTTGCTGGCAAGCCGGTGTTATTGATGCATGGCGACAGCCTGTGCACCAGCGATCGCAGCTACATTCGTTTACGTAGAGTGCTGCGCAACCCACTGATACTCTTTATCTTACGCAACCTGCCGTTACGCACCCGACAGCGTTTAGCCGGAGATTTACGACAAAAAAGCAAAACCAGCACCCGCATGAAAGCCATGGACATCACTGATGTGAACCCAGCCGCTGTTGAGCAAGTCATGGCGCACTACCAAGTTTGCACTCTAATTCACGGCCACACGCACCGCCCAGCCGTACATACTTTGGCCGAGGGCAAGCAGCGCATAGTACTTGGCGACTGGGACAGCCAAGGTTGGTTTATTAAAGCTGAGCACAACAGCCTCAAGCTGCAAGCATTGCCTTTCCCTAGCACGCCATAGCTTTTAGCGTGCTGCTTGGCTAGTTTGCGGCTTTGGGTCTACTTGTGGCTTTGGCACACCACTGTGGAACCTAAACTCGGTGTCATCTTCGGTTAAAATGGCTTGACGCTCAATTTCTGCAAAAAACGCCACGCGCTCTGCAATGGGCTTTTTGGCATACAACTCAGCCATGCGCAGGTAGCCCTCGAAATGCCGCGACTCTGACTTGAGCAAAGAGGTATAAAAGCGCCCCAACTCTTCATCTAAATGCGGTGCTAAACGATAAAAACGCTCGCAGGAGCGTGCCTCAATAAAAGCCAAGACAATTAAAGTATCAATCAGCTTATCTGGCTCTTGCGCAGCAATATGCTGCTGTAAACGCCGCGCATAATGCGAGGGACTGAGCTGACGGTAGCGCATCCCACGCTTTTTCATTAAAGCAGTCACTTGCTCAAAATGGCGCAACTCTTCCCGAGCCAGACGCGACAGGTACTGCTGCAATTCTTCACGTTCAGCATAACGAAACATAAGACTCAACGCCGTACCCGCTGCCTTCTTTTCACAGTTAGCATGATCGAGCAACAGCTCTTCAGGGTGATCCAGCGCACATTCAATCCAACCTTGCGGGGTTTGGCACTGTAAAAAAGCTTCAACTTCAGGTATTAACATAGACAGGTACTAAATAAGATAATGAATGCGGGCTATTATACGGGGCAACAGCAGAACAACCAGCCTCCTTAATTGTTTGACGGGTATCAATACCCAGCAGCTTGGAAAACTGGCACTCTATCTGGCATTCTACTCAGTACAGTGCTCTATATACTAAAAACGCAGGGAGACACACATGCAAGCTATCCGTAGCATCTTGGTCGTTATGACCCCCAACCAACCAGAAGCGCTAGCACTTAAACGTGCCAAATTAATCGCAGGGGTTACTCACTCACGCCTACACTTACTGGTCTGCGATAAGCGTGATGAACATGGCGAATACTTAGCTAAAATTGCCCAAGAGCTTAAAGAGGATGGCTACGAGGTCACCACCGAGCAAGCTTGGCATGAGTCTTTTCACCAAACCATTATTCAAGCTCAACAAGCGGAAAGCTGTGGCCTCGTGATCAAGCAGCATTTCCCAGAGAACCCTCTCAA
>JAAYTE010000013.1 GCA_012518175.1 Gammaproteobacteria bacterium
GATAAAATGATTTTTATGCCGTATCAGCGCGCAGTTAAAAAACGTCGCACGGATTGGGATTGGCTGAGCCGCGATGCTGAGCAAGTGGATGCTTATATCAATGATCCATTATGCGGATTTACCTGCACCACTCAGTTGTGGCTTGATCTGCTGCGCGGCCTGCAACATATCACCCCAGTGCGCAATATGATTCAAATTGATAACGACTTACCTTTGTTGATTATTGGTGGCGATGCTGATCCCATTAACCGTGGGCACCGTTTGATTGATCTGGCTAATGCGTTGCGCGAGTCAGGCAACCGCGCGGTAGACATTAAACTGTACCGACAGGCACGCCACGAAGTATTGCAAGAAATCAATCATGCCGAAGTGACTGCTGATATTATGCACTGGCTGGACGCAGCCTTAGCAAGCAGACGCCAGATAGCCCCTACACCTTGACTTGGAGAGTTCCATGACGCAAAGCACGAGTATTCCATACAGCAGTTTAGAAGTGGGTCAAACTGCAACTTTCAGCAAGCTAGTGACCGAGCATGACATTATGCTGTTTGCCAGCATGTCCGGTGACCGCAACCCAGTGCACCTGGATGCCGAGTATGCGGCCGGTACCATGTTTAAAGAGCGCATCGCCCATGGCATGTTCAGTGGGGCGCTGATCAGTGCAGCAGTGGCTTGTGAGCTGCCTGGTCCTGGAACTATTTACCTTGGTCAGCAAATGGAGTTTAAGCTGCCGGTCAAATTGGGTGATGAACTGACTGTACAGCTCGAGATTTTAGAAAAGCTGCCCAAGTTTCGTGTGCGAATTGCCACCCGTGTGGTGAACCAGCGCGATGAAGTCGTGGTGGATGGTGAGGCTTTAATTATTGCCCCCCGCAAAGAAGATACTGTGCAGTTGGCTGAAGTGCCGCGTTTTGTTGCTCAGTAATGTTCGACTACAGGCTCGCCGAGGCTAGCTCGTACGAAAAAGCGTTACAACAGCCAATAGTAATGGTGGGTAACGCTTTGTGCGCTTGGCTTCTTAGGTAGGGCAGCGCAACGTCTTGCGCAGCTCAGTAACGCTTATGGCTCATGGAATTACAGCGAGGATTGTGCGGCGCGGTGGGCTGTGAGCAAGGCCTGCATACTTTGCAGTACGGCATTTAAGCCATTGCTGCGCGAAGGGGATAGCTGGCGACTTAAACCAAGCTGGTTAAACCAATCGACAATATCCACTGCGCTGATTTGCTCAGGGTTGAGCCCATCAATACGCAATAATACTAATGCCAGCAATCCGCGCAGCAAGCGAGCCTCACTGGCAACTTGAAAGCGCACCGGTGTGCTGGCACTGTCTAGCTGCAGCCAGACTCGGGTTTCACAACCGTGCACAAGATGCTCTGGCAGTCGCTGCGACTCCGGTAGCTCATCCAATTGCGCACCTTTTTGCAATAATAAGCGCGCGCGCTGCTCCCATTGCTGACAGGCTTGAAATTCATCCACAGCCTGTTGCGCGGCAGAGCTTAAAGCGCTCATTGTAGAATCTCCAAAGCTTGATCGAGCGCGCTAAAAAAGCGCTGCAGATCCTCACCATTGTTATACATAGCCAATGACACCCGCAGCGCCCCAGGCAGACCCAAACTTTGCAGTAAAGGCATTGCGCAGTGGTGGCCGGCGCGCACTGCCACACCTTGCTCACCGAGTAATGCTGCTAAATCAGCATGATGCACTTGTGGTGCATTAAAACTGACTAGAGCACAGTTTGGTGCGCCGATAATATCCATGCCACGCTCTTGTAAGCCTGCGAGCAAGGCCTTGTGTAAAGCTGTTTCGTGGTTGGCAATGGCATGGCTATCTAAGCTTTGCAGCCATGTCAAAGTAGCGGCAAAGGCAATAATATTAGCAGTGCTGGGTGTGCCCGGCTCAAAGCCTAAAGGCGCAGGCAGGAACTCCGCGTGTTGGTAATCACAGTGGCGCACCATCTCTCCGCCAAATTGCCAGTGACGTAAGGCGGCTAGCGCTCGTTCGCGGACAAAAAGCACACCCACCCCGTCTGGGCCGTAGAGCTTATGTGCGGAACAAACAAAAAAATCGCAATCCAATTGCTGCAGGTTAGGGCGCGCATGGACTGCTGCTTGAGCACCGTCAATCACTGTCCAGACACCGGCTTGGCGGGCAGCGCTGAGTAGCTTGGCGACGGACTGCCTATGGCCCACCACATTAGACAGGGTGCTTAGGGCAAGAATCCGGCTGCGGCTGGATAACTGTGCAATGGCCTGCTCAATATCTAAGTGGCCATTGGCATCCATTGGTAAAATTTTTAAGGTTAAGCCGCGAGCTAAAGCCAACTGTTGCCAAGGCAGTAGATTGGCATGGTGCTCGTAGGCGCTAATCAGAATTTCATCGCCGCTGTGCAGGTTGTGCGCTAAAGCTTGGCTAAGTAGATTGAGGCCTTCAGTGCTGCCCTTGGTGAAAATCACCGCATCCTCAGTACCAGCGTGCAGCCAACTGGCAATGCTGCTGCGTGCCGCTTCAAAGGCGCGGGTCGCGCGTTCACCGGGCTGGTGCTGTGCGCGGTGCACATTGGCCACACCGTGCTGATAATAATCACTGAGCGCGGTTATCATGGCGAGTGGCTTTTGTGCGGTGGCAGCGCTGTCGAGCCAAACCTGCTGTTGCTCAGCAAAAGCTAAAATACCGGGGAAAAACTGACGCCAAGGTGAGGGCAGAAACATTACGAGATGAGCCTCTCCAAAGGAAGAATAGAAACAATATAGGTGCTGCTGAGTCACAGGCCGCTTGGCTGCTGCCTGTGACTATCCATCTTATGGTGCTTTGCTAATGCACTCCACCGCACCTGTTTCAGGGTTGCGGTAAAAGGAGAGGTCATCTTGCAGGGCCAGCTCGCTGGCGAGCACTGTTTTTACCAGCTGCTTGGCATTGTCTAAAACCGTCACTGAGGTGTCGCCGGTGAGCCAGAGGCCGGCTTCAACTGTATTGCGGTTGCCCAGTGAGATTCCAACGCCTGCGTGGCTATTGATAACGCAGTGATGGCCGACACTGATCAGTGGCTGGCTGGCGGTACTGGCCATGGAACAGCCACCCTGTAGGGTTGAGTCAGCACCGATTAACACCCCAGAGGCGATACAGCCATCAATGGTACTAGCACCTTGAGTACCAGCATTAAAGTTGATCGAGCCTTCGTGCAATACCACGGTACCCTCGCCGACGTAGGCGCCCAAGCGTACCCGCGCCGCATCAGCAATATGAATGCCTTTGGGCACAACATAATCGGTCAGTTTAGGTAGTTTATCCACTGAGAACACATCGAGCATGCGGCCTTTAATGCGCTCTTCTAACTGCAGCTCAGCGACTTCATTGACATCAATTGCCCCGCGATTCGTCCAGGCCACATTGGGTAGGACATTGAACAAGTCAGTTAGGTTGATTTCATGGGGCTTACATAGGCGGTGTGAAATCAATTGCAACTTGAGGTAAGCCTCTGGTACAGAAACGGGCTTGGCGTCGTGCTCTAAAATACAGGCCACAGTCGGTTTATGGCTTTCTGCTAAGCGCACCAATAATGCGCTTTGTTCAGGGGCAATGTATTTCAAAGCGGTGGCTAAATTGGACGCTACAGCAAAGTTGAAGTCAATGATTTGGTTGCCGCCGTTGTAGCCTAAAATAGCTTTAATGCGGTCAATAAACACTGCGCTTGGGCGCAACAAAGGGCGAGGAAACAATACCTCTAGCCACTGTTTGTCACGATTACGAGTGCCAACACCAAAGGCGATACTAAACATAGATTGCGACATATAAGATCCTTGTATGAGAGGCTAATCAACGCCTTTCTAAGTATGCGGGCTAGGTGTTAAACGCGCTTTGATACAGCTCAGGCTTAAAGCCCACGAGGGTGCGCTCACCTAAGTCTAAAACTGGGCGCTTAATCATTGACGGCTGTGCCAGCATTAAAGTGATGGCTTTGGCTTGATCGAGATCGGCTTTGCTGGCGTCATCGAGTTTGCGAAAGGTAGTGCCGGCACGATTCAGAATTTTTTCCCAGCCATGCTCATTACACCATTGCTCTAAATGCGCTTGATCAATGCCAGCGCTTTTATAGTCGTGGAACACATAGGTTTTACCTTGTTGATCCAGCCAAGTGCGGGCTTTTTTCATGGTGTCACAGGCCTTAATGCCATATAAGGTTAAGTCGCTCATAAAACCTCCGTAATAGCGTTTAATTAATGGCTAAGCTGACGCGATAGACAATGGAGCCAAACATGCACAGCATACCAAACATCAATAAGGCAATTCCCCAGGAGCGCTCACGCCAGTTGTAACCAAAGGCGAGACAAAACAGGCCGATGGTGATTAAGGTGGTCATGACGTTAAGTGGATTATCCATACAATTCCTTACTAATAAGCATTCGATAAATGGGTCACAGTGCCACTGGCACCGGTCGATAATTGTGCAATCATACTTTCTTGCAAGGCGTGGCACAGGTCTGGGTCAGATAGCGGTAGGCCGTCTGCATCAGTAATAAAAAATACGTCTTCAATGCGCTCGCCTAGGGTAATAATTTTTGCTTTAACGAGGGATAAATTAAACTCAACAAAAATTCCGGCAATACGCGCCAATAAACCAGGCCGATCTGGGGCAATCACCTCAACAATAGTATAGGGGCGTTGCGCATCATTATGGATGGTGATTTGTGGAGTAAAAGAAAAGTGCTTAAGTTGGCGTGGCACACGGCGCTGAATAATAGCTGGGAAGTTCTCAGGGTTGCGCAGGGCCGTGGTTAAACCTGTACGGATTTCTTGAATACGTTCAGGATCATCACCAATACGATCGCCCTCAGCATCTAAGACAATATAGGTTTCGATGCTGAAGTGTCCTTTTGAGGTCATGATTCGTGCGTCTAAGGTGCTGAGGTTGAGCTGATCAAGGGTGGCCACGGTCACCGCAAAAAAGTCGTGGCGCTGCACACCATAAACAAAGATTTGCGTGCCACCGTCATATTCGCGCTGCGTGGTTTCGCGTACTAACACCAATGGCTCTAGGCTATCGCCGTGCTGCAAAATAGCCTCAGTGTGCCAAACAATATCGCCAGCACTGTGGCGGACAAAGTAGTCATCGCCCAATTGGCTCCAGAGTTGCTCCACTGCTTGCGGCGCGACACCGTCCTCGGTTAACAGGCTTAAGGCGGTGGCTTGGCGTGTGCTAATTTGCTCTTCACGCTCCAGTGGGTTTTCAAGACCGCGGCGCAAGGCACGGCGGGTTTCACTGTAGAGCTGGCGCAAGAGTTGTGCGCGCCACGAGTTCCAAAGCGTTGGATTGGTGGCGTTAATATCAGCGACTGTGAGCACGTATAAATAGTCCAAGCGCACTTGATCGCCAACCAATAAAGCAAAGTTGTGGATCTCTTCAGGGTCAGAAATATCTTTACGCTGGGCGGTGACTGACATCACTAAGTGGTTGCGTACCAGCCAAGTGATTAAGCGGGTATCTGCTTTGGGCAGCTGATGCAGCTTACCGAACTCTTCAGCAATATCTGCGCCCAGCAACGAGTGATTGCCGCCGCGGCCTTTACCGATATCATGAAAAAGCCCCGCCAAGTAAATCAGCTCGGGCTTAGGTAGGCGGCCAATCACAGCGCTGGCCAGCGAGTACTTTTCAGCAAAATCCGGATGGCGTAATTTACGCAGGTGTTTAATCAGATTTAAAGTGTGCGCATCCACTGTGTAAATATGAAATAAGTCATGCTGCATCTGCCCAACAATACGGCCAAACTCAGGCAGGTAACGGCCTAAAATACCGTAGCGGCTCATGCGCCGCAGGTTCATATGGACACCTTCTGTGCAGCGAAACAGCTCTAAAAATAGATTAATATTGCGCTCGTCGTGGCGAAACGCATCATCAATCAGATGCCGATGATCGCGCAGCATGCGAATGGTTTGCGAGCGTACCCCTTTGATTTCAGGGTGTTGTGCCAGCAGCACAAAAATTTCCAAAATAGCCGAGGGCGTATCGCTGAACACATAAGGGTTGCAGGCTTCAATATAGCCACCGCGAATCCGGAAACGCTCATTGAGGGGCGTGGGCAGCTCGGTGCTGTCAGCCCGTAAAATTGTCTCTTCAAAATACTGGCTGATTAAGTCAGACAGCTGCGAAATACCCATGATTATGCGGTAGTACTTCTGCATAAAGTGTTCAATGGCAGGCCGATTGTCATCATCGCTATAGCCAAACATGTGGGCGATTTTATGCTGGTAATCCAGCAGCAAGCGGTCTTCATTGCGTCCGGCGAGCATGTGCAGGGCGTAACGCACCTGCCATAAAAAAGCGCGGGCTTGCGAGAGTAAACGGTATTCGCCGGCAGTAAGAAATCCTGGCGCTTCTAAACTGCTTAAGGTGCGCATACCAAAGCGCCGACGGGCCACCCACATAATAGTTTGCAGATCACGCAAACCGCCAGGCGAGCTTTTAACATTGGGTTCAAGATTGTACTCGGTGTCATTGTATTTGGTATGGCGCTCGCGCTGCTCAGCGCGCTTGCCTAAGAAAAACTGCTCACTGGGCCACATGTGTTGCGGGCCAATGAGTTCGCGCATCGCTACTAACAACTCGTTAGGACCAAGCACTAAACGGCTTTCGAGCAAGTTGGTGATGACGGAAAGATCGCCGCTGGCTTCGTCTGCGCATTGCTGCACAGTGCGAACGCTGTGACCCACTTCCAAACCAATATCCCAGAGGAAGGTTAAGAAAGCAGAAATGCCCGCGTGCAGGTGCTCATGTTGCTCATGCTCGAGCAAAATAAGCAGATCAATATCAGAGTAAGGGTGTAGCTCGCCACGACCATAACCGCCCACCGCCACTAAGGCTATATTGCAGGTGCCCGGCAGCCAATTTTGCGCGTGCCAAGCTTGCTCGAGCAATTGGTCAATAAACCAAGCGCGGGCATGCACAACGTCGTGAATATCGTGCTGGTCAAGAAAGCGCTGATCAAGCACCATACGCGCATGCTCAATCGCACTGCGAAACGTGGCTAAGCTGTTGCTGTCTGCAGCAAGTTGCTGCTCAAATGCAGCGGCATCAAAAAGTTCAGGATCCGTAGGCAACAGCATTGAGCACCTCGCAAGTGATAGCGATTATGTCGCGTAAAGAGGGCCGCTTATCTAGCAAGTTAGATAAGCGGCCACTGATGCAGCTTAGCGCTTAAGAGGACTTAGCAGGGAAAGTTTCATCATTACGCAAGGTGAAAATTTCATAACCATCGGCGGTAACCGCTAGGGTGTGTTCCCATTGCGCGGTGAGCTTGCGGTCTTTAGTAATCGCCGTCCAGCCGTCACCAAGCAAGCGCGTCTCTTTTTTACCTAGGTTGATCATGGGCTCAATGGTAAAGGTCATACCTTCCTTAAGCTCCAAGCCGGTTCCGGCTTTACCGTAGTGTAAAACTTGTGGCTCTTCGTGGAATACCGTGCCAATCCCATGACCGCAGTATTCACGTACCACCGAGTAGCCGTGACTTTCAGCATGCTTTTGGATCACTTCACCAATGTCACCTAAACGTGTGCCAGGGCGCACCAGTTCGATACCTTTATAGAGGCATTCCTGGGTCACACGGCATAAGCGCTGCGCCCACTCGGACGTAGTGCCGACTAAAAACATTTTACTGGTGTCGCCAAAGTAACCGTCTTTAATTACGGTGATATCAATATTGATGATATCGCCATCTTTTAGAGGTTTATCGTTGGGGATACCGTGGCACACCACATGGTTAATGGAGGTGCAAATGGATTTAGGGAAGCCATTGTAATTGAGTGGTGCAGGGATGGCTTTTTGTACATTGACAATATAGTCATGACAGATGGTGTTGAGTTCGTCAGTGGTCACGCCCACTTGCACGTGCTCTTCAATCATCTCCAACACTTCAGCAGCCAAACGGCCAGCAATGCGCATTTTGGCAATATCGTCAGGAGTCTTAATAGAAACGGTCATGCAATCCTCTAAGCGCTGATTGCGCAGATTTAAACAATAGAAGCGGTGATTCTAGCAGAAATCAACAAATCTGTGGGCGCTACAAGGGCGTGGCGTTTTCTTTAGAGCGGTTACGCATCAGGCTGCGTAGGGCAAAACGGTTGGGGTGGCAGTGCTGGGCCAGAGCTAAGGGTAACGGCAAAGGCTCAGCGCAGATCCACGCGGCAACAAGCTCCGCTGCCAGTGGTGCACTGAGCAAGCCGCGCGAGCCGTGGGCAGTGTTGATATACAAACCATTGTGCCAAGGGCAGGGCTGGGTTAGCGGCAAGCGTGCATCTTTGCGCAGGTCAGCATAGGTCTGCATAAATTCGGCATCTTGCGCCACAGGGCCGATAAGTGGCAGGTAGTCGATGCTGGTACAGCGAAAAGCCGCATGGCCCTTGAGGTTGGTCACAGCAATTGCGTCAGTTGCCCAGTGCAGGGAAAAAGAGGGGGCTAGCGCCTGCAGTAAGGCTAAGTTACTGCGGTGCTCGGCTAAGGTGGCTGCTTGGCTGTTTTCAGCAAAATTAAAACTGGCCCCAATGGTGTGCATGGCCTTGCGGGCAGGCGCAATATAGCCATCGGCGCAGACCACGCAATTAATGGCTTGACTGGCGCCGGTAGCCGGTAGCTGTGTGGTTTGCCCGCGCACTTTACTCAGGGCTAAATGCTGGGTTTGGCTAAATTGGGTCACATTGGCGGCGTTGCACAGCACCACCACTGGCGCGCTGGCAATTAAGCCGTCTTCGGTATGCACCTGCCATTGCCCTGCTGTGTGCTGCAAAGTCATCGCCTGCTGGCTGTTTTTTATGCTGATCAGTGGGTGTTGACTGAGGGCATGGCAGAGCGCTGGTGGATGTATCCAGCCGGCTTCTGGATAAAATAAACCGCCCTTGTCTAAAGCTACACCGGCAAGCTGGCTGGCCTCTGTTGCGTCCACTGCGCGAAGTAGCGATGGGGGGAAATGCGCCGCTAGGGTATCCAGACGCTTTTGTTCTTTGGGATTAAAACCCAGTTGCAAAACACCGCAAATATCCCAGTCGCTCGGATGCAGTCTTGCTGCTGGAGGATAGACGCTTGCTTGCGAGTTGTAAGCTTCGAGCAAACGGCGGGTATAGCCAAAGCCTGAGAGAATAAATTGCGATAGCGCCGTGCCGTGGGCGGAGAGTTTTAAGTACAAAATACCTTGGGCGTTGCCGGAAGCTTCTGGCGCGATTGTTGTGTGCTGTTCGAGCACAGTAACGCGCCAACCGCGGGCGGCGAGGCTGGCCGCGCTGGCGCAACCTGCAATGCCGGCACCAATTATAATGGCGTGACGCTGCTCGCCAGTGAGTTGAGCCGGTGCTGGTCTGGCAAACCACGGCGCAGTTTTTTTATCGGCGCTGCTGTCTGTGGCATTGGCTTGAAAGAGTCCCGCAAGCATTTCGCGCTTACGACCAAATCCAGGTACGCGTTGCATGGCAAAACCTGCGGCCAGTAAACCGCGGCGCACAAAACCGGCACTGGTGAATGTGGCGAGGGTGGTGCTGCTGGTGGCCAGTCGTGCCAGTTGAGCAAACACCTGCTCATTCCACATTTCTGGGTTTTTCGAGGGAGCAAAGCCGTCGAGAAACCATGCGTCAATCTTGCCGTCCAGCTGTTCTAACATCGGCAATACATCGCCAATTAGCAGGGTCAGGCTGATACGGCCTTGGCCCAGTAGCAAGTGCTGGAAACCAGAGTGAATTGCCACATACTGTTGCAATAGCTGTTCACGCAGCTCGCTGAGTTGTGGCCACAAAGCTAGAGCTTGCATTAAATCATCACGCTCGAGTGGGTACTTTTCCACACTGATAAATTGTAGGCGTGCATCGGCTGGGGCATGGGCTAAAAAACACTGCCAAGCACAGAGGAAATTCAAGCCAGTGCCAAAGCCTGTTTCAGCAATCACAAAGGTTTCACCGGCGCGCAGAGCCGCAAAACGTTCGGGTAAATGATTGTGCTGAATAAAAACATGCTGTGACTCAGCCAGGCCAGAGGCTTTAGAAAAATACACATCATCGAATTGACTGGACAGCGGCTGCCCGTGCTCGTCCCAATTTAACTGTGCGTGATCAAACTCTGCCATTGCCGTGCCTTTTACGATTAAAGAAATGTGTAAAGAGAGTTGTGGAGATAATTGCGCTGGAGAGTCGGTCGGCATGCTTTTTGCAGAACTTGTCTTAGTACAGTTGAGATGACTGTTTTTTGACGTTTACAGTTGAGTGCCAGCCATGACCGCTTCGTTAACGCCCCAGCAGATTTCATTACCTTCAGTTGCCGATGATGCGCCGGCGGTGGCCGAGCTACAAACACAGCTTGAGCAGTTTACCCGCTTGAGTGAGCAGTTTGCAGGCTCTTTGCAATCCATGCAGACGCGTTATGCCCAAGTGCAGGATGAATTGGCTCAGGTCAGCGCCCAGCGCTTACAGGAATTGGCTGAAAAAGAACGCTTAGCTCAACGCTTGCAACAGATTTTAGATGTGTTGCCCGGTGCTGTGGTGATTGTGGATGGCCAAGGCTTAATTAAAGAAGCCAATCCCGCCGCCACCAGTTTGCTCGGCGTGCCTTTAGTGGGGGAGTTGTGGCGAGAGGTGATTGTGCAGTGTTTTGTCTATCGCGCTGATGATGGCCATGAAGTGTCGCTGCACAATGGACGGCGAGTTTCCATTGCGTTGCAGGCTTTGCCAGATGAGCCCGGTCAATTGATTTTGCTCACGGACATGACTGACACACGGCGCTTGCAAGCGGAGCTGGCGCAGCACGAGCGGCTGTCCGCGCTAGGCAAGATGACTGCGGCCTTAGCCCATCAGATTCGCACACCTTTGTCTGCCGCCATGCTGTATGCCAGTCACCTTAGCGAAAACAGTTTGAATCCTGAGTTACAACAGCGTTTTGCTGGGCGTTTGCAAGATCGCTTGCATGAGCTGGAGCGCCAAGTGCGCGACATGCTGTTATTTGCCCGCGGACCTTTGCCTCGAGAGCAGCGCAGCAGTGTTGCGCAACTGTGGCAGGCATTACAGGAGGCCGCGCAGATGCATTTGCGTGAACACCATGTGCGTTGGCAATGTGATGTGCCCAATGCTGGGCAGCTTGGCGTGCTGTGTAATCAGGATGTGTTACTGGGCGCTTTATTAAACTTGCTGCATAACAGTGCGCAAGCCGCTGCGCAGCCTGTGGCTATAAAAGTGCATGCCTATGTGCGTGGCAATTTGCTGCGCGTGGTGGTCACCGATAACGGTGAGGGCATGAGCGCCGAGCTCTTAGAGCAGGTGCAAGAATCATTTTTTACCCGTAAAAGCAGCGGCACCGGCTTGGGGTTAATGGTTGTACGAGCGGTAGCAGAGGCTCATCAGGGGCGCTTTGTGTTGCGCTCGAAAGTCGGCCGTGGCACTTCGGCGTTAGTGGAGTTGCCTTTGTTGGCTGATTTTTATGCAGCTGCACAAACAGAGGCGCATGCTAAGTCTGCCGCTGCTGGAGGTGAGTTATGACAGTTCGGATTTTACTGGTTGAAGATGATCGTGCACTGCGTGAAGCCCTTGAAGACAGCTTGGCACTCAGTGGTTATCGCTGTGTGGCCGTCGCCGATGCCGAACACGCATTGCGTGCGCTCAATGAGCAGGTTTTTAGTCTGATGCTCAGTGATATCAATATGCCTGGCATGGATGGTCAGGATTTGCTGCGTGAGGTCAACGCTCGAGTGCCGGGCATGCCCGTGGTGTTAATGACGGCTTACGGTGATGTGCAAGGCGCAGTGCAAGCCATGCGTGAAGGCGCGGTGGATTATTTGCTCAAGCCCTTTACCGCGAAAGCCTTGCAGCGGGTGCTGGAGCGTTATGCGGTGGGCTTGGTTTCGGCAGAGGATCAGCCCATTGCTGAGGATGTTGCCAGTCAACAGTTGTTAGCCTTGGCCGCGCGGGTGGCGCAAAGTGATTCTACGGTCTTGCTAACTGGTGAGTCCGGTACCGGCAAAGAAGTGCTGGCGCGCTACCTGCATCAACAGTCGCCACGCAGACAAAAGCCCTTTGTGGCGATTAACTGTGCGGCCATTCCAGAAAATATGCTGGAAGCTACTTTGTTTGGCCATGAACGTGGTGCTTTTACAGGAGCAGTGACTGCCCGCGCCGGTAAGTTTGAAGAGGCCAATGGTGGCACTTTATTGCTGGATGAAATCTCTGAAATACCTCTGGCATTGCAAGCTAAGTTGTTGCGGGTTTTGCAGGAGCGTGAAGTTGAACGGGTGGGTGGCCGTCAGCTTATTGAGCTGAATGTGCGGGTGATAGCCACCAGTAACCGTGATTTACCTGCTGCCGTGGCCGCCGGTGAATTTCGTGAAGATTTATTTTATCGCGTGGCGGTATTTCCATTGGCGTGGTTGCCGCTGCGCGAACGGGTGGCTGATATCGTGCCATTAGCTCGGCGTTTGCTGGCAGTGCACGCAGCCAAACAAGGGCGCAATGGTGTGCGTTTTGCTCCATGTGCGCAGCAAGCACTGCTGGATTATGCTTGGCCGGGCAATGTCCGTGAATTGGATAACGTGGTGCAACGAGCGCTTATTTTGCAAGCAGGCGAGGTGTTGTCTGCGAATGATTTAGGCTTGTATGGTTTTACCCAGTTAGCCTCTGCAACTGCGCCTACTTCGGCTGCAACTGTTACTGAGCAACAAGTACCGCCGCTTGCGCCTGGCGCAGCCACTGCGGGTAATATTGCTGCCTCGGTACCGAGCGGGGCAGGGATTGCCGTTACTGATGAAGAAAAGCGAGTAGCTGTTGCCAGCGGTGAGGCTTTACCGGCCTCAGGTGCTGAGCTAGAAGATGATGTGCGTCGCCATGAATTTCGTTTGATTGCCCAAGCCTTGCAGGCCGAGCAAGGCCGCCGCGAGCGCACCGCCCAACGACTGGGTATAAGTCCGCGTACACTGCGTTATAAGCTGGCGCAAATGCGTGAGCTGGCAGAGTTTAGGGCCTTATTGGAAGGCTAGCGCTGTCTGTGGCGGCAGTGACAATGTGCAAGACTTCCTGCAGCGCTGCAGCTGGGTTTATTTGCTACACTGCGCGGATATTTCCAATCCAAACAATGAGCCGTTTATGTTGCAAGACGATACAGGCAGTGTGGCTAAAAGTATTGCCGATGTTTTAGCGCAGCGTATTATCTGTGGCGAGCTGCAGGGTGGCTTTGCGTTGCGCGAGGTTGCCATTGCTGAGCAGTACCAAGTCAGCCGCAGTTCCGTGCGTGAAGCACTGCTGTTATTGCAGCGCAGTTACCTCGTCGATATTTATCCGCGACGTGGTGCACAAGTACGCATACTTACTGCACAAAATGTGCAAGATCTGTATGACTTAAGCACCGAGTTATATATATTGCTGGGTACTTTGTTGGCGCAGCGTTGGCAAACGCCAGGGCAGTTGTTGCCGTTTGTAGAACTGCGGCGCGCCATGCAGCAAAGCGTACAAAACAATGCTACAGAGAAGTTTATACAACACTGCTTTGCGGTCATTGAAGTCGCCGCCCCAGTTGTTGATAACCCGTATTTACAGCAGGCCTTAGCCAATATAGTGCCGGCAGTGAGCCGTACTTATTATTTAGCTTTCAAGCAGCGGAGTACTGAAATGGCGCAATTTACGCGTATTTTTGATCAGCTATTGGTCGCTGTGCAGGGACGTCAAGTGGATGATATTCGTGTTTTGGTCAAGTCTTATGCGCAAAAAAACTGCCATTTAATCCTCAGTGCTCTACCTGAGGCTTGCTGATTTATGCGTCTGAAATGCATCCGTTTAGCGGGTTTTAAATCCTTTGTTGATCCAACGACTGCCAGCTTTCCCAGCAATATGACGGCGGTGGTGGGTCCCAATGGCTGTGGTAAGTCCAATATTATTGATGCGGTGCGTTGGGTGTTGGGCGAAAGCTCGGCGAAAAACCTGCGCGGCGAGTCCATGACTGATGTGATCTTCAACGGCTCCAATACCCGCAAACCGGTGGCGCAAGCCAGCATTGAACTGGTGTTTGATAACAGCGACGGCAGCTTGCTGGGCGAATATGCCAGCTACGCAGAAATCTCCATTCGCCGCCGCGTCACCCGTGAAGCGCAAAGTACTTATTATTTAAACGGGGTTAAATGCCGCCGCCGTGACATTACCGATATTTTTCTCGGTACCGGACTTGGCCCGCGCAGTTACGCCATTATCGAGCAGGGCATGATTTCGCGCTTGGTGGAAGCACGCCCCGATGATCTGCGCATCTTTATTGAAGAAGCTGCTGGTATTTCCAAATACAAAGAGCGCCGCCGCGAAACGGAAAACCGTATTCGCCGTACCCAAGAAAACCTTGAGCGCTTGCTGGATTTGCGTGAAGAATTGGGGCGACAAATCGAGCGCTTACAACGTCAAGCCAGCGCTGCAGAAAAGTATCAAGAATACAAAGCTGAAGAACATCACTTAAGCGCACAACTCACCGCACTGCGCTGGCAGCAGCTCAATGGCCAAGCCGGTGAACATGAAAGGCTGATTCGCGAATTAGAAACAGCGCTAGAAGCCTGCATTGCCGAGCAGCGCCAAGCCGATGCCAAGATTGAACTGCTGCGTGATGGCCATCACGATTTGTCGGAGACCTTTAACCGTGTGCAAGGGCGTTTTTATGCCATAGGTGCAGATATTGCCCGCCATGAGCAAAGTATCCAGCATGCCCAGCAACGCTTAGCGCAGTTGCAAGACGATTTGCGCGAGGCTGAGCGTGCACGCCTCGAAACTGAAAGCCACTTAGCCAGTGATCGTGAATTATTGGCCAGCTTGACCGATGAGTTGCTGATCCTCACCGAACAGCAAGCGGAAGCCGAGCTGAATGAGGAATGCTCGGCGGCGGCTTTCCTACAGGCCGAAGAAGCCATGCACGATTGGCAAGAGCGCTGGAACATATCCACCGAGCAGAGTGCGCAGCCCCGCAGTGCAGCGGGTGTGCAGCGAGCGCGGATTGATCAGTTAGAAGACAGCAGCCAGCGCTTAATCAGCCGCGAGCAGCGCTTGCGCGATGAGCAGCACAGCCTGCAAGACGACCCGCAAGCGGAGTCTCTAGAAGAGCTGCAGGACCGCGTGGATGAAGCGCAAGCCCATTTAGACGAATTATCGGCCACCCAGCAATTACAAGCAGCGCAGCTAGAAGATAACCAAGCGCACTTAAACGATAAAAACCAACAGCAACAACAGCTGCAAGGCCAATTACAACGCCTGCAGGGGCGTATTTCGGCCTTAGAAGCGCTGCAACAAGCAGCGCTCAATCCTGACCAGGGCGTACAGGAGTGGCTGGAGCAGCAGCAACTACAACAGCAGCCACGCGTGCTGGACGGTTTAAAAGTTGCAGCGGGCTGGGAGTTGGCCGTGGAAACGGTATTGGCCGCTGACTTGCAAGCGGTGCAGGTGGACAGCTGGGCTGATCTGGATGTGAGCAGTTTAAACAGCGGGCACTTGCGTTTAGTCAGCAACAGCGCAGGCGTTGCGCCGGTAAAAAACAGTTTGCTCAGTAAAGTGGTGTCAGCCGCGTTGGATGTGTCGCCTTGGCTGGCGCAGGTGTATGCCGTGCACACTTTGGATGAAGCATTGCAGCTGCGCCCACAGCTAAACAGTGGTGAAAGCGTGGTCAGTCAGGATGGCTATTGGTTGGCGGCGCACTTTCTTACTGTGCAGCGCGGGGATGAGCAAGGCAGCGGCGTGCTGGCCCGTGCGCAAGAATTGGACGCTTTATTATTAAGCGTCGCCGAGCTGGAAGAGCAGCAATTGCACTTAGAAGAACAACTGCAAGCGCTGCAGCACACACGGCAAACCGTGCAAGAGCAGAGCGAACAATTACGCCGAGATGAGCACAGCGCACATCGGGCGTTAAGTGAATTAAAAAGCCAGCTCGCAGCTAAAGTCGCGCGGGTAGAACAGCTGCAATTACGCCGCAGCGCCATCGCTGCCGAACTGGAAGAAGTGACAGAACAACAACAGCTTGAAGGCGAACAGATCGGCGAAGCGCGGCTGTTATTGCAAGATGCACTGGATGCCATGGCCAACGCCGAACAGCAACAACAACAGCTGCAAGCCGAGCAAGGGCAGCTGCGCAGCCAGTTTGAACAGTTACGCCAGCAGGCGCAGCAGGATAAAAACACTCAGCATCAGCTGGCGCTGCGCATCAGCACCTTGACCACTCAGCAGCGCTCAACTGAGCAAGCCCTGCAGCGTTTAGAGCAACAGTGCGCGCAGGCCAATCAGCGCCGTGAACAGCTGAACTTAAACCTTGAGGAAGGTGAGTCACCGATTGATGAGTTGCGTGCGCAGTTGGAGGAATTACTGCACACACGTTTAGCCATTGACGATGAATTGCGCGCCGCGCGCACCGCCCTAGAAGACGCTGACACGCAGATGCGTGAGGCAGAGAAACTGCGCAGCCAAGCCGAGCAGCGGGCGCAGGGCGTGCGCGCACAGTTGGAACAACAGCGCCTCACTTTGCAGACCTTAACCGTGCAAAAAGAGACCTTTAACCAGCAATTACAAGCGGTGCAGCTGGATGTGCATCAGTTACTCGAACACTTACCGGCGGATGCGCAGATCAGTGTTTGGGAGCAGCAATTGAGCGCGGTGGCCACACGCATTGAACGTTTGGGCGCGATTAACCTTGCTGCCATTGACGAATACCGTCAGCAGTCGGAGCGTAAAACTTACTTAGATGCGCAAAACGATGATCTGGTCGAAGCCTTAGATACGTTGGAAAACGTGATCCGTAAAATCGACCGCGAAACCCGTAACCGCTTTAAAGAAACCTTTGACCTGATTAATAACGGTTTACAAGAGCTGTTCCCGAAAGTCTTTGGCGGCGGTCATGCCAGTTTAGAAATGACCGGCGATGACTTGCTCAGCACCGGTGTGGCGATTATGGCGCGGCCACCGGGTAAGAAAAACAGCACCATTCATTTACTCTCCGGCGGCGAAAAAGCCCTGACGGCGCTGGCGCTGGTGTTTGCCATCTTCCAGCTCAACCCAGCACCTTTTTGCATGCTCGATGAAGTCGACGCGCCACTGGATGATGCCAACGTCGTGCGCTACTCACGACTGGTTAAAGAAATGTCGGAGAAAGTGCAATTCATCTACATCACCCACAACAAAATCGCCATGGAAATGGCCGACCAGTTACTGGGCGTCACTATGCACGAGCCCGGCTGCTCACGCTTGGTAGCGGTGAATGTGGAAGAAGCCGCCGCGCTGGCGGAGAGTTGAGTGATAGCGAGCATCCAGCTTGAAAATAAGCGACATGCATGAGTAGCAGTTAAAGGAATAGCTGTATTTTACAGCTAAAGACTTCAATGTTTAGAGGTTTATATTGATGTAAGAGTGTTGGCTCGAGCGGTAAATTGGGCATGTGCCCCACCAGGCGTAAGCTGGTGGGGACCTTATTGCGTTAAAGCAACGCTCTTTCTACCCAGTCAAGCCGATCCTGCCCAAAGAACATTTCGTTTGCTACGAAACAAGTGGGTGCGCCAAAAACACCTCGGGAAACGGCTTCCTCTGTGGTTTTTTTGAGTTGTTCCTTCACCTCCGGAGTATTACTGAGTTCCAGTACTTCGACTGGGTCAAATCCTGCATCAGTGAGCACTTGCGAGACAACCTCTAGATCGTTCAAGTTTTTCTTGTCCACCCAAAGCGCAGTGAAAATCGCGGTGAGGTAATCCCCAAAGCGTGGACTCTGTAGATAGCCTGTGGCTCCGCGCATCAGTTGCAGGGTATTGATCGGAAAGTGCGGATTGAATTCGAACTTAACGTCATACTTTTTTGCAAAGCGCATAAGGTCGATTGCTGTGTAGCGTCCTTTGGCGGGGATTGTGATCGGGGACTGGTTGCCAGTCGCTTTGAACACGCCGCCTAGTAATATGGGCTTCCAGTTGATACTGGCGTTGTTTCGTTCTGCGAGAGTAGGCAACTGTGTCCAGGCAAGGTAGCTGGCAGGACTGCCTACGTCGAAATATACGTCGATGGTTTTGTTCATGGTTTTGTCCTTGTTAGAAAGTTTCTATCCAGGGGCGTAAATCCAGTTCGTGGGTCCACGCGTCTCGCGGCTGACAATGGATTTGCCAGTATTGCTCGGCGATATGCTCGGGGTTCAGGATGCCGTCTTGTTCCTTTCGGGCATACATGTCTGGGAAGTTTTCACGGATAAAGTCAGTATCAATCGCACCGTCAATAATGGGGTGAGCAACGTGTATACCTTTGGGGCCGAGCTCTCTGGCCATGCTCTGTGCTAGGGCGCGCAGCGCGAACTTTGCTCCTGAAAATGCGCAGAAGCCGCTGCTTCCGCGAAGTGATGCGGTGGCACCGGTGAATATAATGGTGCCTCTGTTGCGCGGTAGCATGGCCTTGGCCGCTTCACGGCCGGTCAAGAAACCGGCTAGTGCGGCCATTTCCCAAACTTTTCTGTACACACGTTCGGTGGTCTCAGTAATGGAAAAACGGACGTTGGCGCCGATATTGAAGACCACAACTTCGATGTCTCCGATCTGATCCTCTACGTGCTTGAATAGCTCGATCATCGCTTTCTCGTCACGGGCATCGCAACCAAATCCGTGAACCTGTCCGCCTTCTGCCTGGATGGTTTCTACCAGTGGGGCCAGTGCTTCCAAACGTCTGCGGATGACCACGGTGACGTAACCTTCTCGAGCAAACCGTCGAGCAATTGCCCCGCCGGTCGCAGCACCAGCGCCGATAATAACCGCTACACGTGGTCTTTTTTGGGATTCTTTCATACCTTTCTCCTGAGCTCTATTTTGGAGCTTGTGTAGATTGGGTTCCTTTTTAGAACCTGTCAAGTTATTCTTACGGGAATGTCTAGGAGTGTGTGATTTATGCGCTGGGATGAGTTGGATAAGCAGCCATGTTCGTTGGCTA
>JAAYTE010000134.1 GCA_012518175.1 Gammaproteobacteria bacterium
GCCGTTTAAAGCATATTTTAAAAGCTAAGGCGGTGCTGTGCCCAGGCTTAACGGTTAAGTTTGAAGATAAAAACAGCAAAGAACTGATTACCTGGTTTTATGAAGACGGTTTGCGCTCCTACTTAACCGATGCAGTGTCTGAGTATATCAGCCTGCCAGAAGAGCCTTTTTGTGGGCAGTTTGCTGCCGAAACTGAGCGGGTGGATTGGGCGGTACTTTGGCTGCCAGAAGGCGGCGAGCTGGTGCAGGAAAGCTATGTCAACTTGATTCCCACTGCTCAGGGCGGTACTCACGTCAATGGTTTTCGCCAAGGTTTGCTGGATGCCTTGCGCGAGTTTTGTGAGTTCCGCAATCTGCTCCCGCGCGGGGTGAAACTGGCACCGGATGATATTTGGGAGCGCATCAGCTTTGTCTTATCGATGAAGATGCAAGAGCCGCAGTTCTCAGGACAAACCAAAGAGCGCTTATCCTCGCGTACCGCTGCTGGGTTTGTTGCTGGCGTCGTCAAAGATGCCTTTAGTTTGTGGCTCAATGCCAACTCTGAATTGGGTTTGCAGCTGGCGGAAATGGCTATTAGTCATGCCGGTCGTCGTTTGAAGGCTGGGCGTCGAGTTGAGCGCAAGCGCATTACGCAAGGCCCTGCGTTGCCGGGTAAATTAGCCGATTGTGCCGGCCAAGATCCCATGCGTGGTGAATTGTTTTTAGTGGAAGGGGACTCAGCTGGCGGCAGTGCCAAACAGGCGCGCGATAAAGAGTTTCAAGCCATCATGCCGCTGCGCGGTAAAATCCTCAACACTTGGGAAGTGGATGGCAGTGTCGTGCTTGGCTCGCAAGAGGTGCACGATATTGCCGTGGCCATGGGGGTTGATCCAGGCTCTGAGGATATCAGTCAGTTACGCTACGGTAAGATTTGTATCTTAGCCGATGCCGACTCCGATGGTTTGCACATTGCCACCTTGTTGTGTGCACTCTTTATGCGCCACTTTAGACCCTTGGTGGAAGCGGGGCATATTTATGTGGCGATGCCGCCGCTGTTTCGGGTGGATATCGGTAAAGAAGTGCATTACGCCCTCGATGAAGATGAGTTGGAAAGTATCCTCGCGCGTATTCAAACTGAGAAAAAACGTGGTAAACCACAGGTGACACGCTTTAAAGGCTTGGGTGAAATGAATCCGCCGCAACTGCGTGAAACCACTATGGATCCCAATACTCGCCGTTTAGTGCAGCTGACCCTCGACGACTACAGTGGCACTCAAGAACTGATGGATATGCTCTTGGCCAAAAAACGCGCCAGCGATCGTAAAAACTGGCTGGAAAGTAAGGGCGATCTGGCCGAGGTGCAAGTCTGATGCAGGACGTTGAGCACATTGAAACTGTTGTTACCGCAAACCTATTCGATAGAGGCTGGGCATGACGCAATCCTATGATTTAAGCCTTGAGGGTGTTGAGCGCCGCTCAATGGCCGAGTTTACTGAGCAAGCGTACTTAAACTACTCCATGTACGTGATTATGGACCGAGCTTTGCCGCATATTGGTGATGGCTTAAAGCCGGTGCAACGCCGCATTGTTTATGCCATGAGCGAGCTGAACTTAGATGCCGACTCCAAGCATAAAAAATCTGCGCGAACTGTGGGTGATGTGCTGGGTAAGTATCACCCGCACGGTGATAGCGCCTGTTATGAGGCGATGGTGCTGATGGCGCAGCCGTTCAGTTACCGCTATCCCTTGGTGGATGGGCAAGGTAACTGGGGTGCACCCGATGACCCAAAGTCTTTTGCTGCGATGCGTTATACCGAAGCGCGCTTAGCCCGTTATTCAGAAGTGCTGCTGACTGAATTGGGGCAAGGTACTGTGGATTGGATTCCCAACTTTGACGGCACCATGAATGAGCCGGCAGTGCTTCCCGCGCGCCTGCCAAACTTATTATTGAACGGTACCACTGGGATTGCCGTGGGCATGGCCACTGATGTACCGCCACATAACTTGCGTGAAGTGGCCGCCGCCTGTGTGCTGTTGTTGGATAAGCCCAAGTCCACTTTAGAAGACGTATGTGAACATATTCAGGGGCCAGACTACCCAACCGATGCGGAAATTATTACCCCACGTGCCGACATTTTGAAAATTTATCAAAGTGGCCGTGGCTCGCTGCGCATGCGTGCCATTTATCATGTGGATGACGGTGATGTGGTGATTACCGCGCTACCGCACCAAGTGTCCGGCGCTAAAGTCATTGAGCAAATCGCTGCACAAATGCAGGCAAAGAAACTGCCCATGGTAGCGGACTTGCGCGATGAGTCTGACCATGAAAACCCGTGCCGTATTGTTATTATTCCTCGCTCAAACCGTGTTTCCACTACGGAGTTGATGCAGCACTTGTTTGCCACCACTGATTTGGAGTCCAGCTATCGGGTCAATACCAACGTAATTGGTTTAGATGGCCGCCCGCAGGTTAAAGACTTGCGCAGCATGTTGGTGGAGTGGCTGGTGTTTCGGGTGGATACCGTACGCAAGCGTTTGCAGTTTCGCCTTGATCGCGTAGAAAAGCGCCTGCATTTATTAGAAGGCTTGCTGATTGCTTTTCTTAATCTGGATGAAGTGATTGAGATTATCCGTAACGAAGAGCACCCCAAAGCGGTATTGATGGAGCGCTTTGGCATCAGTGACACCCAAGCAGATTACATCCTAGATACGCGCTTACGACAGTTGGCACGTTTAGAAGAGATGAAAATCCGTGGTGAGCAAGATGAGCTGGCCAAGGAGCAAGCAGAACTGCAGGCGCTGCTGGGCAGTGAGGCGAAGCTTAAGCGCTTAGTGCGTAAAGAGTTACTGGCCGACGCTAAAACCTACGGCGATGAGCGCCGTTCGCCGCTGGTTGAGCGTGGTGAAGCACGGGCGTTAGCAGAAACCGATTTGGTTCCTGCGGAGCCGGTCACTGTGGTGATGTCAGAACAGGGCTGGGTGCGCAGCGGTCGTGGGCATGAGCTTGATCCGACGGGCTTATCGTATAAGGCCGGTGATGGCTTTAAGCAGGCGGTGCAAGGACGCTCTAATCAGTTTGTGGTGTTTATTGACAGTGCTGGGCGTAGCTACTCACTGCCAGCGCACACCTTGCCGGCAGCGCGGGGGCATGGCGAGCCTTTATCGGGGCGTTTAAGCCCACCGGCTGGCGCAACTTTTGAGTGTGTGTTGATGCCCAGCGATGAGCAGCAAATGGTGATGGTATCCGATGCGGGTTACGGTTTTGTCGTAACCGGTGCCGATATGCAAAGCAAAAACAAAGCCGGCAAGGCCCTGATTACCTTGCCTAAGGCTGCTCGTGTGTTACCGCCGCAAGTGGTCAATGATTTTGCTGAAGACTGGCTGGCTGTGGTAACCAATGAGGGCCGCTTGCTGGTCTTTAAGGTGGCTGACTTACCACAATTAAGCCGTGGTAAAGGCAACAAGCTGATTGGGATTCCAACGGATCGAGCAGCTAAGCGCGAGGAGTGGGTGGTGGGTTTTGCCGTTCTGGCACCGCAAGCCACCTTGGTTTTAGTCGCCGGTAAGCGTACTTTATCGCTTAAGTTCACTGATCTTGAACACTATCAGGGCGAGCGTGGACGGCGTGGGAATAAATTGCCACGAGGTTTTCAACGAGTGGACGCCTTACACGTTGAGCTTTAAAGTATGGCTGATACGTGCGAGATTTAGTGCTCAGCGACCGCGCTTCAGACGTTGTTAAAGGATAAGCAGATGAACAAAGCCCCATCGTTGGCCTGGGATCACAGTGGTAGCGCAAGCATCTTGCAAGTGACTGGCAGCTGGACGTTAGATCAGCCCAAACCTGAACTTAATGCTGCTTGGCAACAAGGCGGTCGTTTGCCTGAGCAGTTGGCTGTTCAAGTTGATGTTGCCGCTTGGGATAGCAGTTTGCTGGCGTTATTACGGCGCTTGCAGCGGTTGGCCGCTGAGCAAAAAGTGACACTGGATTTACAGGGATTACCCGACGGTGTGGCGCGTCTTTTGGAAATGGCCGCCAGCCCTTCTACTCAAGCTAAAGAAGCACCAACACCGCACTATGGTTGGGTTTCACGGGTTGGTTTGGGTGGCCTGCGCACTGCCGAGGCGGTGACTAATACCTGCGTTTTCGTTGGGGAAGTAGTGCAGGCCATGGGGCGCTTGCTGGCGGGTAAAGCACGGGTGCGTAGTGTTGATTTTTGGATGGCGCTGCAGCAGTGCGGTCCCGGTGCTCTGCCTATTGTGGCCTTGATTGCCAGCTTGATTGGTTTGATTTTAGCCTTTGTGGGTGCTGCGCAGTTGGAAGCCTTTGGTGCACAGCTTTATATTGCCAATATGGTTGCCATTGGTATGACCCGAGAAATGGGCGCTTTAATGACCGCAGTGATTATGGCCGGACGCACTGGTGCGGCTTATGCCGCGGAGCTAGGGAGTATGCAGGCCAATGAGGAAATTGATGCCTTAAAAACCTTTGGCTTTCCACCGCTCGAGTTTTTAGTTGTGCCGCGTTTGCTGGCGCTGTTAGTGAGTATGCCAATCTTAACTGTATTCGCGGATGCCTTAGGTATCTTCGGTGGTTTTGTGATTGGCTCTGGGTTGTTTGATATTTCTGCGGCGCAATACATTAATCAAAGTCTGGAAATGCTGAGCCTGACTGATTTTTTAATAGGTATTTTTAAAAGTGTTGTCTTTGCTATTTTGATTGGTTTGATTGGCTGTTATTACGGCTTATCGTGTGGCCGCAATGCGCAAGCGGTCGGACAGGCAACCACCAATGCGGTGGTGAGTATTATCGTGGCGCTGGTCATCAGTGACGCGGCGATTACCCTGATCTGCACACAGTTGGGGATTTAAGCATGGATGACGCAATCTTAGTTGCAGACAACCTCAATGCTGGCTATGGCTCTTTAGTCATTCAGCATAGTTTGAACTTCAGTATTAAAAAGGGCGAAGTCTTTGTCATTATGGGCGGCAGTGGCTGCGGTAAAAGTACTTTGCTGCGCCACTTAATTGGCCTGCAAGCACCGCTAGCGGGCCGAGTACTGTTTAAGGGGGAGGACTTTTGGCTGCGCGATGCTGACGAAAGAGCAAACTTGCAGCAGCATTTTGGCGTGCTTTATCAGAACGGTGCGCTGTGGGGCGGTATGACCCTAAGAGACAATATTTGCCTGCCTTTAAGTACTTGGCGTCCTGAGCTCAATAAAGCCGACTTAGATGAGCTGGCTGCGATTAAGTTAGCCTTAGTCGGTTTATCCGGTTGTGATGAGTTGTACCCGTCTGAGCTCTCGGGTGGTATGCGGAAACGCGCTGCTCTGGCACGGGCCTTGGCTTTGGATCCGGAAGTGCTGTTTTTTGATGAGCCTTCAGCCGGCTTGGATCCACTGAGCTCCTTGGCTTTGGATGAGCTGATTTTGCAGCTGCGCGATAGCTTAGGTGCCACTATTATTCTGGTAACACATGAATTACCCAGTATTTATGCAGTGGCTGATACCTGTCTGTTTTTAGATAATCAGACCCATACACAAATTGCTTTAGGGCCAGTAGCGCAGTTGCTGGAGTCAGGCCCTGAAGTCGTGCAGCGTTTCTTACGGCGCGGTGACGCTGTAACACATGAGGTGACAACATGACTGAGTCGCGTAAGCCGTTTTTTATTGGCGCTTTTTTGTTGGGTGGCGTGGTGCTATTAGCCGCTGCTATTTTAATCCTCAGCCGTGACAGTCTCCTGACGCGACCGGTGGAGTATGTGGTGTATTTTACCGGTGCTTTAGATGGTCTTGATGTGGGTGCTGATGTCACCTACCGGGGGGTTAAAGTCGGCACTGTGCAACACATACATTTATCGTATGACCGCAATTTAAATGACGTGGTGATGCCAGTTACCGTGCGTATTAATGCGGAAAGTGCCCGTGCTAAAGATGATGAGCGTGGTTTTGATCGCTCGATTGAGCGTTTGGTTGAGCGGGGTTTGCGCGCGCAATTACAAACTCCCAGCTTATTAACAGGTAAGGCTATTGTTGCACTGGACTTTTTCCCCGGTCAAAAAGGTTATGTGCGTGAGCCCCATGTGAGCGACTTGCCAACGATTCCAACGGTACCATCGCGCATCGATCAAGTTGCTGATGTGTTGCGTGACTTGGTTGATGGCCTGAAAGAAATACCGTTGAAAGAAACTCTCGAAACGGCGAATAAAACCTTGCTTGCCTTTGAGAAAATAGTGTCGGCACCTGCAACCCAAGCCAGCCTCGACAGTATCAGTGTGTCGTTAGCCAATTTTGAAAAGATTAGCGGTCAATTACGGCAGCATTTACCAGAAATGTTGGATAATGTGCACAGCGGTAGTACCGAGCTTAAAGAAGCCTTGGTTGATATACGCAAAGCAGCACAAAGTGCGCGGGGTGCATTAGAGCAAATGGATGGTTTGGTCAGTGATGGGCGCCGTAGTTTAGGGCCAGAGTCAGAGTTGCAGTA
>JAAYTE010000135.1 GCA_012518175.1 Gammaproteobacteria bacterium
AGTGTTGCTGCGTTAAGATTGCAGCACTTTTTAACGCCCTAAAGGACGTCGCAATGAACCGTGTTTTGTACCCGGGCACTTTCGATCCAATCACCCGTGGCCACAGCGATCTAATCGAACGTGCTGCGCGGCTTTTTGAGCATGTGATTGTTGCCGTAGCTGCCAGCCCAAAAAAACAGCCCTTATTTAGCTTAGAAGAGCGTGTTGCTTTGGCTGAAGAAGTCACTGCACACCTGCCAAACGTTAAAGTGGTTGGTTTTAACAACCTGCTCGCACACTTTGTTAAAGAAGTGGATGCCAACGTCTTAATGCGCGGTTTACGGGCAGTCTCGGATTTTGAATACGAATTCCAACTGGCCAATATGAACCGCAAATTAGCCCCCAATGTAGAAAGCCTATTCCTCACCCCTTCGGAGAAGTATTCATTTATTTCTTCAACGCTGGTGCGTGAGATTGCGGCTCTGGACGGTGATATTTCTGAGTTTGTCCACCCAGCAGTGGGTAAAGCCTTGGCCGCTCGCTTCAAGAAGTGACTTCTATAGCAAGCCTTTGCCAAGCTAACACTGCATGCCGGTTTAGATTGCGGCACAATGCGTTAATTATATTGTGCCCTTACTGCTCAAGAGGAGTTGCTCCATGTCGCTTATCATTACCGATGACTGCATTAACTGTGATGTTTGTGAGCCTGAATGCCCCAACAGTGCAATTTCACAGGGTGAAGAGATCTATGAAATTGATCCAAACCTGTGCACTGAGTGTGTTGGCCACTACGATGAACCACAGTGTGTGCAAGTCTGCCCTGTGGACTGCATCCCACTGGACCCCAATCATGTGGAAAGCCAAGACGAGTTGATGGAAAAATATAAAATCATCACCGGGCAAGCTTAGGCTGAACTATGCATCGATTAGCGCGCGGCCTCCTCAGTATGGTTTTATGCTGGGTGCTGGTTGCCACAGCCGAGCAACCGCCACAACAGGCTTACGTTAGTAGCGCTCACCCACTGGCCAGCGCTGCCGGTATCACCGTGCTTAAGCAAGGTGGCAATGCAGTTGATGCTGCCATTGCCGTAACCGCAGCCCTTGCTGTGGTTGAACCTTACGGTTCTGGTTTAGGTGGCGGTGGTTTTTACTTGTTGCGCCGCGCAGCTAAAACAGCTGATTATCATTTTCTCGATGCTCGCGAGCGCGCACCGCTGGCTGCTGATGCTGATCTGTACCGAGTGGATGGTGTCATTGACCCTCTGCTGTCACTGAACGGTGCTCTGGCCGCAGCTATTCCTGGCATTCCTGCAGCCCTAGACGCCCTCACTCAACAGCACGCGCGCCTACCCTTAGCCAGCAACTTGGCCCCGGCCATAGCTTTAGCCCGCGATGGTTTTGCCATTGATGCAGTCTATCAGGAGCGCGCCAGTTGGCGCTTAGCTGCACTGCAAAATAACCCTGAGTCGGCACGGATTTTTCTGCAACAACAACAAATTCCTAAGCTTGGCTGGACTTTACGCCAACCCGACTTAGCGGCAACCTTAACTATGCTGGCCACACAGGGTGGACAGAGTTTTTACCAAGGGGCATTTGCGCAAACACTGGTGGACGCTGTGCAACACGCCGGCGGCATTTGGTCCTTACAGGACTTAAGCCAATATCACGTTGAATGGCGCGCGCCTTTATTGGTGCCATTAGCACAGCAACGTCAACTCATTACCGCGCCACCGCCATCTGCTGGCGGTATTGCCATTGCGCAAAGTCTCTTGATGCTACAGCGCTTGCCTTGGCAGCAAGCCGAACCTGCACAGCGTGCTCACTATATTACTGAAGTTTTGCGTCGCGCTTATCGAGACCGCGGCTTGCTCGGTGACCCTGACTTTGTCAGCAACCCCACCCAAGCACTCCTAGAGCGCGCGCACATTGTTGAGCTGGCCGATAGCATCAAAGTTGACCAAGCCACTCCCAGTGCGAGCTTGGCGCCCAGCCCAGCACTGCATGAAGGTGATCACACCACCCACTTTGCCGTACTTGATCAAGAGGGCAATGCTGTTGCTGCTACCCTTTCGCTGAACATGATGTTTGGTGCAGCCTTTACTGTACCCGGCACTGGGGTGCTCTTAAATGACGAAATGGATGACTTCGCCGCTGACTTGGAAGGCAGTAATGCCTACGGTTTGACCGGTAGCGCTGCTAATAAAATTCAAGCCGGTAAACGACCGCTCTCATCCATGAGCCCAAGTTTTATCGAGGGCCCAAATGATTTTTCTGCTTTTGGTACGCCAGGCGGTAGCCGCATCCCCAGCATGAATGTTCTCGCGATGCTGGAGTACTTGGATGGCCAAGCTCCGCAGCAGTGGGTTGCCAGCGCCCGTATCCACCACCAATACTTACCGGATGTATTGGGTTTTGAGCCAGGCGCTTTAACCGCTGCGCAACAGCAGCGTCTAATGAAAAAAGGTCATGAGCTCAAAGAACTGACCCGCAATTACGGTAACCAGCAAGTGCTCTGGTGGCAGAAAGACTCGGGCCATAGCGCTGCGGCTAGCGATCCCCGTGGGCACGGCGCAAGTTTGCACCACTAGTACTTACGACGACACATTAATCAGCGGGAAATCATCGTCATCACCACCTAAACTGCGCACCTCGCGCAGCAATTCATTTTCCTCCACCAAACCTAACTGCAGGACATTGCGT
Organism: Gammaproteobacteria bacterium; assembly: GCA_012518175.1. Lineage (GTDB taxonomy): Bacteria > Pseudomonadota > Gammaproteobacteria > Pseudomonadales > Pseudomonadaceae > Denitrificimonas. Next base: position 2,680 of record JAAYTE010000135.1, read on the forward strand.
AGGCTTTGGGTAATTCGGCTGGCATACCCCAGATCATTCATTAATGAACTGGCCTGTAAGTTATCCAGCTTCTGACTGCGCACTTCACTGAATATACGGTGACGGAAATCAGCATCGAACTTAGACGACTGACCATCCACCCAATCAAGACGGCTGCGCCACACATCATCGGGCAAATCTAAGCGGCCAACCTCACGTACTTGACGCAAGACCCAGAGTAAATGGCGGCGCAAATCTAAATAGTGCTGATGCACCAAAGCCCCATCATCCCTTAAATAACGGCCCATATTTTTCTGCAAATGTTTGGCATCTTTGACCGCATCCACCAGCTGCAAAGCCACCACCTGACACGTCATCCAAAACTGCTGGTGCTCTTCATCCATCTCAGCATCCAAGCGACTCATAAAGCCCAATAAATCGGAGTAGACGCCCTTGATATGGCGCAAATACAGTTCTTCAGCATCTAGGCATTCGTTATCATTGGGCCGCGAGTTCAGCCGTGCTTCATCCACGCGAACGCTAGATAGCTGCTCCACTGGCTGATACAAAGCATGGCAAATCACTTCTAAGCTTAAACGGCCTAAGTGCTGCAACTCTTGCACAACCGCGCGGGATGCAGTGTCCACCGAGGTCAACGCAGCCTCACTTAAATAACGGGCGCGGGTTTCCGGCAAAATGCGCTGTTCCACCGTAGAGCGCTGACCTGTTTGCGTCTCCACAATCAAGACACTGGGCTCGGCTCGGTCCGGTAAAAGTCGGCACAACCAAACTTCTAACTGCGACTGCAACGGCCAAAAGAGCAGCACGCCGATAATATTAAATAAGGTTTGAAACATCGCCAGCTGTAACAGGCTGTTATCGCCCGCGCCCAATCCACTCATAATCCACTGCACCAACCACATCAGGGGTGTCAGCAAGAGAAAAGTGGTTAAACCTGTCACCACATTAAAGAGCACATGCACAGCGGCAAGACGCTGACCACCACGATCCCCCCCCAACCAGCCCATGACCGCGACATTTAAACTGCTACCGACACTGCCACCAATAGCCATGGACATGCCTTGCCATAATTCTAATTGACCGGCTGCTAACGCCGCTAAAATAAGCATTAAAGTGGCGTGGCTGGACATCAGCATGGCGGTTAAGAGAATGCCCATACCAATAAATAGTAACTGTCCTAAATAACTGCGACTGACCTGCTCCAACACCTCAAGGTGATTACCAAACTCCACAAAAGCACTTTTAATTTGGTCAATACCTAGGAAAATAAAAGCAATGCCTAAGATAATTCGACCAATGCCTTTACCCTTGCCCTCGCTAAACCCAGCCAGCACTCCAAACACTAATAAAGGCAGAGCGACAGGGCTTAAGCTAAAGTTTTGCCCTGCTGCTGCCAGCAGCCACATCCCGCCACTGGTACCTAAGTTAATCCCCAGCAAAATCGAGATGCCACCGGCCAGCTGAATCAACCCAGTACTAATAAAAGCAATGGTCAGCAAGGACATCAGGGTGGTCGACTGCAACACCATGGTGCCGCCAACGCCAAAGATAAAGCCTTTAAAGCGAGTCGCAGTACTGTGCTCTAAAAGCCGCTCTAAACGACCGCCAGCTAGCTTTTTCAAGCCCTCTTCTAGACACTGCATGCCAAATAAGAATAATGCTAAACCAGCGCAAAGCTGCAACCAGCCAGGGCTGTACCAGAAACTTACGGATAAGACTGCCAGCGCTAATACAGGTAACAAAAAAGATTTAAGCTTATCCATACACTCACCAAAGCGCAGAGCATTGTTGGAAAATAATTATTGCACGCAAGGGCAAACTCGTAATGTACTTGCGCAACAATACGGCTCGCAAAGGCGTAAATAAAGCATTATGTGCAGCACAGTTAGAACACTGTGAGCACTGTTAAACAGATGGTTCTTGCCTGCACTTAAACAAGCAAAAAAGGCCGCTCTCATTGTGAGGCAGCCTTTTAGTTCAAGGTCGCAATCGAATCAGTCGTCGTGATTATTGTAACCATCTTTGGTGCAGCCTAAGCAGCGCACAAATGCCGCTTTACCCGGCTCAACCACCAGTGCTTGGCCGGCGCGGTCAACCCCACCACCTAATGCGGTGAAAGGTAATGTCACAACAAATAATCCCGCACCAATAATAGTTCCGGCAATTAATAATGGGCGAGCAATCACTGCATCAGCAACCATCGCATAAGCCGGGGGTGCATCCACTTGGTATTCTGGGTTACCACTGACATTGCCATTACCGGCAGATACCGGCACGCTCATTAAGCTCATGCACAGCGCTAACATTGCAGCAGTGATTCGAAACATATTCATAACAGCGATCCTTCAGCAGATATTTATTAGATATAAACGACTATATACAGCACCAATGCATTTGTCAGCGTAGGCAACTGCTATCCGTTAACAAAATCAACTTTTAATGCCTATTTTGTTAACTCTGGCACTTACTGCAATACACACTGGCTCTTTGCCCCAACTTTACTTCGCTAAGTTCGCGGCCACAAGATAAGCACGGCTGCCCACCGCGACCATAAACAAAGAGTTTTTGCTGAAAGTAACCGGGTTTACCGTCGCCACCCACAAAATCACGCAAAGTGGTGCCGCCCTGCTCAATAGCCACAGCTAAAATACGCTTAATTTCTGTGGTTAACTTGGCATAGCGTGCTTTAGAAACACTGCCTGCTGCGCGGCGCGGATCAATCCCCGCAGCAAATAACGCTTCGCTGGCATAAATATTACCCACCCCCACCACCACCGCGTTATCCATAATAAACGGCTTAATTGGCATACTGCGACCGCGGGAGCGTTCGTACAAATGATTGGCGGAGAAGTCATCCAACAAGGGTTCTGGTCCAAGTTTTTGTAGCAACTTATGCTGCAACGGTGGCTCAGTGCTCCAGAGCATGGCACCAAAGCGACGGGGATCGGTGTAGCGTAAAATCAACCCCGACTCCAGTTCAATATCCACATGGTCGTGTTTTTCTACCGGGGTACCTTGCTCAACCATGCGCAAACTGCCGGACATGCCCAAGTGGCTGATCAAAGTGCCCACCTCAGCAGCAATCAGCAAGTACTTAGCGCGGCGCTCAACACTGACAATCTGCTGCCCAGATAAACGCACATCCAAGTCTTCGGGAATCGGCCAACGTAAGCGCGCATTGCGCACCACCACCCGTTGCACACGCTGACCAATGAGGTGTGGGGCAATACCGCGGCGGGTGGTTTCAACTTCAGGAAGCTCTGGCACAGCTAGTTCCGCTTCAGCACAGAGGTGTTCACCGCAGTATGCCCTGGCAACTCCATCACTAATTCGTCACCCTCTTGCAGTGGACCGACTCCAGCAGGGGTTCCGGTTAACACCACATCGCCGGGCTGCAACGCAAACTGGCCAGCCATATGCTGAATCAGTGGGATAATTGGATAGAGCATTTCTGCGCTGTTGCTGTCTTGGCGCACTTCACCATTAATAGTTAAGCGCACAGCAATATCAGCCGCATCGCTTACGGCAAAGCCTGAAATAAAAGGCGCTAACACACAAGCGCCATCAAATGACTTCGCCACTTCCCAAGGCCAGCCTTTTTCTTTTAACCCTTCTTGCACATCGCGCAAAGTTAAGTCCAATGCTGGGGCGTACCCTGAAATTGCATCTAGGACTTCTTCTTCATTGGGCTGACGAGATAACGGTTTACCAATCAACACCGCAATTTCAATTTCATAATGCACCGCACCGCGGCCTTGAGGGATATTAAAACCACCCTCGGCTGAGACCACACAACTGCCAGGTTTAATAAACAACAAGGGCTCAGTTGGAATAGGATTATTCAATTCTTTGGCGTGGGCCGCATAGTTGCGCCCAACACAGACCACCTTACCAATCGGAAAATGAATGCGCGTACCGTCAATGTATTGATGTTGATAGCTCATAAGAAACCCTTAAAAATCTACAAGCGACCGACCGCCCGAGAGCGCTCGGCCATGGATTAAACTGGAAATATCTTGCCTGGATTCATGATGCCATTGGGATCAAAAACAGCTTTAACTGCCTGCATATAAGCAACTTCTTCCGCAGAACGACTGTAATGCAAATAGTCACGCTTAGTCATACCCACACCATGCTCGGCGGAAATGGAGCCATTGTACTGCTGTACTGTTTCAAATACCCATTGGTTAACAGTCGCACACTGGGCAAAAAACTCGTCTTTGCTGAGGTTATCGGGCTTTAGAATATTCAGGTGCAAGTTACCGTCACCAATATGACCAAACCACACCACTTCAAAATCAGGGTAGTTTTTCGCCACAATCTCATCAATATCCCGCAAGAAAGCCGGTACTTGGCCAACAGTTACGGAAATATCGTTTTTGTACGGCGTCCAGTGCGCGATGGTTTCGGAAATATATTCACGCAATTTCCACAAGTTTTCTAACTGCTGCTCGCTTTGGCTCATTACCCCATCGAGCACCCAGCCTTGTTCGACACAATGCTCAAAAGTATTTAAAGCTTGCTCAGCGACTTCATCATTCACTGCTTCAAATTCAATTAAGGCATAAAACGGGCAGTCGGTTGCAAACGGTGCTGGCACATCACCACGGGCGAGCACTTTGGCTAACGCTTTGTCGGAGAAAAACTCAAAGGCAGTCAAGTCGAGACTGTTTTGGAAAGCATGTAATACAGGCATGATGGAATCAAAATCTGGCGCACCCAGCACTAAAGCCGTGAGATTTTTCGGTGCACGATCCAGACGCATGGTGGCTTCCACGACGAAACCTAAAGTGCCTTCAGCGCCGATAAACAGTTGGCGCAGATCATAGCCGGTGGCGTTTTTGATTAAATCTTTATTCAGTTCCAGCACATCACCTTTACCGGTAACCACTTTCATACCAGCCACCCAGTTACGGGTCATGCCATAGCGAATCACTTTAATACCGCCGGCATTGGTACCGATATTGCCGCCAATTTGGCTCGAACCTGCCGAGGCAAAGTCCACCGGGTAGTACAAACCTTTATCCTGCGCGAACTCTTGCAACTGCTGTGTGGCTACGCCGGGCTGACAGACCACAGTGCGATCCATCTCGTTGAAAGCAAGGATTTGATTCATATTATCAAAGGACACCACCACTTCACCGTTGGCTGCCACTGCGCCGGCTGATAAGCCAGTACGCCCACCCGATGGCACTAACGCAACCTTATGCTGGTTAGCCCAGCGCACGATAGCCTGTACTTGCTCAGGGCTTTTCGGGAAGACAATGGCCAGCGGTGCTGGGGCAAAATGCTTGGTCCAGTCCTTACCGTAAGCGTCTAATGAATCCGCATCAGTCAGTACTTTTCCTGCATCAACTAGGGTTTTTAACTCTTCAATAAGGGCAAGATTGGTCATTTTGGAAACTCTCAAACTGTTCATGGTCGGCCTGAAGACTCTTCACGTCATAAGGCTGGCTGTTTTTTCTGCTGCTTATGGTAGCATGGGCGTCCCGCTAGTCGCGCCTCACGCCGATTCCCGGGCCGGCTTTATTTTTGCCGTTCCGGTCAGTTCTCACTGTCCGTCAACTTGCATTCACATTAGGACAACAGGTCTACGCAGATGAGTAAAACATCGCTTGATAAAAGCAAAATTCGTTTTCTTCTTCTTGAAGGTGTTCACCAGAACG
>JAAYTE010000014.1 GCA_012518175.1 Gammaproteobacteria bacterium
ACTGCTTGTGCCATATCAGCCACATGGATCAAAGCCCCGCGCTCGCGCAGCGATATGCGGGCAATCTCTTCACGCTCTAGGGTGGGCAGTAAGCGCTGCATACTGGCTTCAACCTGATCTAAGAAATCCGCATCTGGGCTGAGCAAAATCGACTGCGCATCTTCATCGTGTTCTGCTTGGGAGAACAGGTCCATAGCAATCCAATCGGGATCGGTTTTGCCATCGCAAATCACTAGGATCTCTGAAGGACCGGCAATCATATCAATGCCAACCTTGCCAAACACATGGCGTTTGGCCGTGGCCACATAAATATTGCCCGGCCCTACTATTTTATCCACGGGTGGGACACTTTCTGTGCCGTAGGCTAAAGCCGCCACCGCTTGTGCGCCACCAATGGTAAAGACGCGATCCACCCCGGCAATTGCCGCAGCAGCCAAGACCAACTCATTGATTTCACCACGCGGCGTGGGCACTACCATGACCACTTCCGGTACCCCTGCAACTTTGGCAGGAATGGCATTCATTAACACCGATGAGGGATAAGAGGCTTTACCACCTGGCACATAAAGTCCAGCGCGATCTAAAGGTGTGACTTGCTGGCCTAGCACGGTGCCGTTAGCTTCGGTATAACGCCAGGAGTCTTGCACTTGTTTTTCATGGTATTGACGCACACGCTGCGCTGCTGTTTCTAACGCAGTGCGTTGCTCAGCAGTGATGCGCGTCAGGGCTAATTCAAGACGCTCGCGCGGCAAAATTAAGTCGCTCATCTGCGCCACATCTAAGCCATCAAACTGGCGCGTGTAGTCAATCAGTGCTGCATCGCCGCGGCTGCGTACGTTATCGATGATATCCAGCACACGCTGATTAATAGTGGCGTCGGAGACACTCTCCCAGCTCAGGAGCTGATCAAGTTGGGTATTGAAATCTGTCGCTTGGGCATTTAAACGTCGCGTAATAGTTCCGGCAGTCATAGCGGGCCTCTATAATAAACAAACATTCGGGCGCCGCCAGACTAACAAACCTTCTGCGCGGGCACCCGATCAATTCGGCTATGACGCAGATAGGCTGTGTGTATCAACACACCAGCAGAGGCTACTATCAGTGTCGTGCGTTTACCGCAGCACTTAAGGTATCAATCAAGGTTTGAATATCAGTGTGCTTCATTTTCATTGAAGCGCGGTTGACGATTAAGCGTGAAGTAATGTGGGCGATCAACTCTTGTGGCTCCAAACCATTGGCGCGCAGCGTATTCCCCGTATCCACTACGTCAATAATCTTGTCGGCTAAACCCACTAAGGGTGCTAACTCCATTGAGCCATAGAGTTTGATGATATCCACTTGGCGACCCTGCTCAGCATAGTAACGCTTAGCGACATTGACGAACTTAGTCGCAACACGTAAACGCCCAGTTGGCTCCGGAGTATCAACGGGGCCGGCAGTCATTAACTTGCAACGTGCAATTTGCAAGTCGAGCGGCTCATATAAGCCTTGACCACCGTACTCGAGCAATACGTCTTTACCGGCCACACCTAAATCAGCCGCCCCTAATTCAACATAGGTTGGCACATCAGTGGCGCGAACGATCAGCAAGCGAACATCGTCACGGGTGGTGGGAATAATCAGCTTACGACTTTTTTCTGGATTTTCAGTCGGCACAATACCCGCCTGCTCTAATAGCGGCAGGGTATCGTCTAAAATGCGACCTTTTGACAGCGCAATAGTTAACATAAAACTAGCTCGGTACTCGGCGGATTTTCGCACCAAGGAGTTGCATTTTTTCCTCGATACATTCGTAACCGCGATCAATGTGATAAATGCGGTCAATCAGGGTATCGCCCTCTGCCATTAACGCAGCAATTACCAAGCTGGCAGATGCGCGTAAGTCAGTGGCCATAACAGGTGCAGCTTTCAGCTGGGGGATACCGGTGACAATTGCGGTGTTGCCTTCAATTTGAATTTTCGCACCCATGCGCTGCATTTCTAAAGCATGCATAAAGCGGTTTTCAAAAATAGTTTCAATGACCGTGCCAGTGCCTTCAGCCAAGGCATTCAGGGCAATAAACTGCGCCTGCATATCGGTTGGAAAGGCTGGGTATGGCGCCGTACGCACGTTAACCGCAGTTGGGCGTTTGCCATGCATATCCAGTTCAATCCAATCCTCTCCTGTGGTGATTTCCGCACCAGCCTCTTGCAGCTTAGCCAGCACGGCTTCAAGAATAGTGGGATCGGTGTCTTTAAGCTTAACGCGACCACCAGTGACCGCAGCGGCAACTAAATAAGTGCCGGTTTCAATTCGGTCTGGCATCACGACATAACGTGCGCCGCCGAGCTTTTCCACCCCATCAATAATAATGGTGTCGGTACCAGCGCCTTGGATCTTGGCACCCATGGCTATTAAGCAGTTGGCTAAGTCGACAATCTCAGGTTCGCGGGCAGCGTTTTCAAGAACGGTACGGCCTTTGGCTAAAGTGGCGGCCATGAGAATGTTTTCAGTTCCGGTCACACTGACAATATCAAAAAAGAAATTACCACCGCGTAAACCACCTTCGGGCGCTTTAGCCTTGATGTAGCCATCTTCAACCGTGATCTCTGCACCCAGAGCTTCTAAACCACGGATGTGTAAATCCACTGGGCGCGAACCAATTGCACAACCGCCTGGTAAGGCTACTTCTGCCTGACCAAAATGCGCCACCATAGGACCTAACACTAAAATAGACGCCCGCATGGTTTTCACCAAGTCGTAGGGTGCTATCAATGTTTTAATGGTGCGCGGATCAATTTCTACACTGAG
>JAAYTE010000015.1 GCA_012518175.1 Gammaproteobacteria bacterium
GAATAAAAGGAATGCTGAGCGCGTTACTTAAGGTTTGAATATCTGCTAACTCACCGGTTAAGCCAATAAACTCTGGGTCGAAATACTCGAGGTAGAGTTGCAGTTGCTCGGTACTGTCGCGGTGAGGATCAACGCTCACCATCAGAATTTGCAGGTTGTGTTGCGCGTCCTCAGGCAGCAGTTTTTTTAATTGGCGAAGCTCTGCCAAGGTGGTTGGGCAGATATCTGGGCAGAAGGTGTAACCAAAAAAAACTAAGCTCCACTTACCTGTGAGTGCTTGGCTATCCACAGTTGCGCCGCCAGTGCTGGCTAACTGCAATGCTGGCAGCTCACGGCTTGTAGGTAGGGTAATAATTCCTGCTTCACGCAAAGCCGTAGCTTGATCTTGGCCTATAGTTAAATGATTGCCGGCCCACAAGCCAATGCTTAGCGCCAGCAAAACTCCAACGATGCTTAAAATCAGCGTACGACCTTTGCTTTGATATGACATACAACACCTTTAACCCTACGAAAATTGGCCTAACCAGACTCTTGCCCTGCATTATAGAGTGGATTGGCCCTTGCTGGCTTGTGTCGATATGACGCTGTTTAGAGAGTATAGGCCTCAGTTGCATGAGCGCGCTTTGCGGTGAGTCAACAGGTGAATACTCGTTGAACAGCGCAGTGTTTTATTGCGAGGCTGTTACACTGAGTTTCTTGATTTAAGGAGCTTGCCATGTCTGCTCATCCCTTTGCTGCATTGACGCCTGATTTAGTTTTAGATGCGGTTGAAAGTCTAGGTTTTTTAAGTGACGCCCGAGTGCTGGCTTTAAACAGCTACGAAAACCGTGTTTACCAAGTTGGAATTGAAGATAAAGCGCCGTTAATCGCTAAGTTTTATCGTCCTGAACGTTGGACTAATGCGCAAATCTTGGAGGAGCATGCTTTTTCTTTTGAGCTGGCTGAGTGTGAGGTGCCGCTAGTTGCCCCCATGCAGCATAATGGCCAAAGTTTATTTGAGCATGCCGGCTTTCGCTTTGCTTTATTTGAGCGGCGCGGTGGTCGAGCACCAGAACCGGGCAATTTAGATCAGCTGTATCGTTTAGGGCAGTTGCTTGGTCGCTTACATGCAGTCGGTGCTAATAAGCCTTTTCGCGAACGCCCAGAATTAAATGTGCAGAGTTATGGCCACGCTTCTTTTCAGCGCTTGTGCAGCGGTGAGCATGTGCCAAAAAGCTTACGTCCCGCTTGGGAGTCGGTGGTGCGTGATCTACTGCTCAAGGTTGAGGATGTGTTTGCTGAGCACCCGTATACACCGATTCGAGTGCACGGTGATTGTCATCCGGGCAATTTGCTGTGCCGCGATGAAAGCTTCTTTATGGTCGATCTTGATGATTGTCGCACCGGGCCGGCGATCCAGGATTTGTGGATGATGTTGGCTGGGGATTATCAGGAACGTTTGTCGCAGCTGTCTGAACTGGTGGATGGCTATCAAGAGTTTTATGATTTTACTCCGGGGCAATTACCATTAGTTGAAGGCTTACGGGCATTACGTTTGCTGCATTACAGTGCATGGCTGGCTCAGCGTTGGGATGATCCTGCTTTTCCACAAAGCTTTCCGTGGTTTGGTAGTGAGCGTTATTGGGGCGAGCAAATTTTGATTTTGCGTGAGCAGCGTGCGGCCTTAGATGAGCCTTATTTGCGGCTGTTTTAATTGCCGGCAAGACAGTCGCAAGGATGCGGACTAGAATGGTTTTAAATCTTTCGTTAGCTGGCTAACCAATATGAACTTTACCCCTAATCCACGCCGCGGCTATGTGCTGGGGCTTTTAGCCTACAGTATCTGGGGCTTGTTTCCGCTGTACTTCAAAACCCTCGATGGCACACCTGCGCAGGAAGTGATTGTGCACCGCGTGCTGTGGTCTGCGTTATTCAGTAGTGGTTTATTATTGATCTGGCGTCACCGCGGCTGGTGGTTAGAGCTGTATCACCACCCCAAACGCTTTATCTTTTTGGCCGCTTCGGGTGCTTTGATTGCCACTAACTGGCTGATTTATGTGTGGGCGGTGCACCATGACCGCATGGTTGAAGCGAGCTTAGGTTATTACATTAATCCGCTGGTTAATGTGTTGTTGGCGATGCTGTTTTTACGCGAGCGTTTACGCCGTTTGCAATGGTTGGCGATTGCACTTGCCGCGGTAGGTGTTGGCCTTCAGGTTTGGAGCTTGGGTAAGGTGCCGTGGATTTCTTTGGCGCTGGCTTGTTCATTTGGTTTTTATGGTTTGATTCGTAAGCAAGCACCAGTTGCTGCTTTACCGGGTCTGACTGTAGAAACCTGGTTGTTGGTGCCAGTGGCTTTGACATGGCTGTGGATAAGCCCACAAGCGAGCAGTATGCAAAGTGAGTTTTGGGGCAGTAGCGAGATGTTTTGGTTGGCTGCAGCAGGCCCTGTCACTTTGTTGCCACTGTTGTGCTTCAACGAGGCAGCTAAAAACTTACCTTATGCGTCATTAGCATTTTTACAGTACATCACACCAACGGTGTTGTTGTTATTGGCCGTACTGGTATTTAAAGAGCCCTTTGCAGCGCAGTCGTTTATTTTCTTTGGCTTTATTTGGGCGGCTTTGGCTGTGTATAGCTGGGATGCTGTGCGGGTTTTAAGGGGGCGAGGTAACGCATTGCCTGAAAAGTAATCAACAGGCTATAACCCTTATAAAACAATGCTTTGCGAAGAGTGCTAACAAGTTATCCACAGCCTCATCCAGCTTAACTGTGCACAGTTATAATGGCCTGGTTGTTTTCTGAGCACTGCTCGCAAAGAGCTGCTCAGCCTAGCCTTGGGCAATCTCTCCCCAAGTTGTCCACAGGCTTATAGTCACGCTGGGTGGATAACTCGTTTTACGCGTGTTGATAACTTTTGCCGGCGGGCAGAATTAGCGCAGCGATTGATAGAGTAGGAACGAGCCAAGGGACAGATAGATTAAGATAAAGCCATAAAAGCTAAATGGATTGTCATCTTTATAATAATAGTTGCTGCGTAAGCCGCGCGCCCCAGCAATCACTTTCCCACGCAACAAGCCCCAGAGTGCTACGGCAATAATCAGAGCTCCAAATAGCGTCAGTAGTCGTGGTGGCATGCTGGGTATCCAATAGCGCTGTTGATAAGTATTTGCGCAGCATTGTTAGGCCAGTCAGACGAGCTGTCAATTTTTTTATTGCACAAGAAATCAGGGCTGGACTGTGCTTATTGAGGTTTTTGCGCTCAAGTTAAAGGTATTTGTTGAAAACTTGTTTAAAAAGTAATCAACAGCCTGTAAGCCTTGCTGGCTGTGCTGTACAGCCAAGGGTAAACAGGTTATCCACAGCACCGTCCCATGGCTTTGTGCACAGTTTAAAACAGCTGTGTGTTTTTTGAACAGTGCTCTGTAAGCCTTGCTCTATATGGCCTAGCCTTTAGTCTCCCCAGCTTATCCACAGGCTCATGCACGTCCTCCGTGCATAACTTAATGAGTTGCGAAAATTTTTATGAAATGGGTGTGCATAAGTATGCCGTGCAGTGCTGCTTGGCGTTAGCTTGGCAGCGGTTAAAGTGGCTAAGTTCGCTTTTTATACAGTTAGGTTGCTTTTTTTAGTGTTTTTCTCAATGCACTTGCTCAATTGGTGTTGTGGATAAGCTAATGATGCTTATTGGCTGCTATAACTCAAAATAACTGATCAAAAAACAAACAGCTCGCTGTAAGCCTTGCTAGCCGTGCTGTATAGGCAAGGGTGAACAGGTTATCCACAGCACCGTCCCATGGCTTTGTGCACAGATTAAAAGTTCTGTACGTTTTTTGAACAATGCTCTGTAAGCTACGCCTGCCCTGCTCTTGCGCTGAGTCTCCCCAGCTTATCCACAGCACCATGCACCTAGCCAGTGGATAACATCCGCATAGCCTAATCTTGTGCACAGGCCCTACAATCAGACCAAGACAAGGTGGCTGTATGGCGCCTATTAACCTACGCACTAAGGAACATAAAAATATGCAGTCTTCGATTACGGCAATGGACTTTTCTGGCTTACCGGGCTGGCGCTTATGTTTTGGTCAAGCGCAGCTGGATATTGCTCAACAGGGCGGGCAGATTCTCAGTTATTTTCCCGATATCAATCAGCCGCCGCTGATTTGGCTCAGTGCTTGTGCTGAGTATCAGCATGGGCACAGCGTGCGCGGTGGCGTGCCGGTGTGTTGGCCATGGTTTGGCGATATCCAGCGCAACCCTGCAGCTGTACAGAAAATGACTACTAAGGATGCGCCTTTCCATGGTTTGGCGCGCACGCTGGATTGGCAACTTACCCACAGCAGTGCCGCTAATAATGGCGTGCAGTTAAGTTTGCAGCTGGATGTTAGCCAAGGTTTGCCTGGCTGGCCCCATGCTGCCACTGTGCAATTACAGATCGAATTGGCTGAACGTTTAACCATTCGTTTGCACAACCATAATCTTGGCAGTGAGCCGCTGGCGATCAGTCAGGCGCTGCACAGTTATTTTGCCGTCAGTGATATTCGTCAGACTCAGGTCGAAGGTTTAGCCGGCTGTACTTATTACGACACCCTTGAACAATGGCAGTTACGCGAACAAGAGGGAAATTTAAAGTTTAGCGGCGAAACCGACAGAATCTACCTGCAAGTGCCGGAGCATTTACAGATTATTGATTTAGGTTGGCAGCGGCGGATAGATTTGCGCAGCCAAGGCTCACA
>JAAYTE010000002.1 GCA_012518175.1 Gammaproteobacteria bacterium
TGGATGAGCAGGGCAATGTCCGTCAGGGATCATTGGCGCGCATTGAGCCAGAAGGCAAAGTTACGCGCATGTGGGAAGCCATTGAAACCTATATGGAGCGCAAACAGCCGCTGATTATCGTTGCTGGTGCTGACTATGGTCAGGGTTCTTCACGTGACTGGGCAGCTAAAGGTGTACGCCTGGCTGGTGTAGAAGTGATTGCGGCTGAAGGCTTTGAGCGCATTCACCGGACCAACTTGATTGGTATGGGCGTGTTGCCACTGCAGTTTGCTGAAGGCACTACCCGTAAAACCCTTGGTTTGGACGGAACAGAAACCTACGATGTAGAAGGCGAACTCAAGCCTGGCAACACCATGACCTTAATCATCACCCGTCGTGATGGTGAGATTGTGCGTGTGCCGATGCTCAGTCGTCTAGATACAGCTGCTGAAGTGGAAGTCTATGAGGCTGGCGGTGTGTTGCAACGCTTTGCCCAAGAGTTCCTCGCGGCAGAAGGCGCTAATGCGTAAGTACGCCTAAGTGCAATCTCGAACCCGCTAAGTGAGCACTCCTTGTTTAGCGGGTTCTTATTTTCTAGTGACCGTATTGGTACGGGCGCTGTTATTTTTTAGCGAGATTAGGGAGATTCCTCTATGAGTCAGGTCCCACAAATTAAAATTCCCGCCACTTATATGCGTGGCGGCACCAGTAAGGGTGTGTTTTTCCGTATTGATGACTTACCTGAGCGCGCACAGCAGCCTGGCGCGGCGCGGGATAATTTACTCTTGCGGGTGATTGGTAGCCCAGATCCTTATGGCAAACACACCGATGGCATGGGCGGCGCCACCTCCAGTACCAGTAAAACAGTACTGCTGGCAAAAAGTAGCCGAGCTGAGCATGACGTGGACTACTTATTTGGTCAGGTATCCATCGATAAACCCTTTGTGGATTGGAGCGGTAACTGCGGTAACTTAACCGCGGCAGTGGGCTCGTTTGCCATTTCTAATGGCTTAGTTGCAGCAGATAAAATTCCAGAAAACGGCATCTGTACTGTGCGCATCTGGCAGGTCAATATTGAAAAAACCATTATTGCCCATGTACCAATGACTAACGGTGAAGTACAGGAAACCGGTGACTTTGAGCTGGATGGGGTGACTTTCCCAGCCGCTGAAGTGCAGATTGAGTTCTTGGATCCTGCCGATGGCGACGGCGATGATGCGGCGATGTTCCCAACCGGCAATGTGGTGGACGAGTTAGACGTGCCGGGCGTTGCTACTTTAAAAGCCACTTTGATCAATGCCGGTATTCCCACCATTTTTGTCAATGCACAAGATATTGGTTACACCGGCACTGAGTTGCAGTCTGCGATCAATAGTGACCAAGCTGCTTTAGCCAAGTTTGAGCTGATCCGTGCTCATGGGGCGGTAAAAATGGGCTTAATTAAAGATGTGGCTGAAGCCGCTGCCCGTCAGCACACGCCGAAAGTGGCCTTTGTTGCACCACCTGCAGACTACACTGCCTCCAGTGGTAAAGAGATTAAAGCAGCAGACATTGATGTGCTGGTACGGGCTTTATCCATGGGCCAATTACATCATGCAATGATGGGGACCGCCGCTGTTGCGATTGGTACTGCTGCAGCCATTCCTGGCACTTTAGTCAACTTGGCAGCCGGCGGTGAAGATCGTCAGTCGGTGAACTTTGGTCATCCGTCCGGCACTTTGCGCGTGGGTGCAGAAGCTGCGCAAGAAAATGGTCAGTGGCAGGTGAAAAAAGCCATTATGAGCCGCAGTGCCCGTGTCTTGATGGAAGGTTGGGTGCGTATTCCCGGCGACTCTTTCTAAGCGTTGCTTATATACCGCTTGGCTTAAACAGCTGTGCAACGCCTAACTTAGCCGCTGTACAGCTGTGATTAAGACCGAGCAATCTTAAATAAGAAGCGCTCGTTAAGGGCGCTTAGTGTTTGCAGGCTCGCTTGGCTAAGCGTGCGTTAACCAGAGTTTTCTGGATAACGGCGGTTTATTTGTCCGGCTCCATTGGAAACAGTTGCTCAGAAAGCTTTACATACCAGGCGGCTGACTGCACTTGGATGATATAGGCCAAAGCAATGAGCAAGGCCGCTTGTGCACCTGCTGCGCCAAAGGCGGTCATGGATAATGCCAAAGCAATGGACAGGTTGCGCATCACAGTGCCGTAGACCAAGGCAATACCGTCACCGCGATTTAAGCGTTTTTTCGCCACCCAAGTGCTGATGACATAGTTGATGCCATACAGCAGTAGCAGCGGAATAAATAAGCGCAAAATCAGGCTGGGTGATTCCAGCAGATCTGGACCTTTTAGCGCCATGGCAACAAAAACAATGCCTAATACACCAAGACTGGAAAAGGGCGGGAACTTGCCTGCAACGTTTTTTTGGAAACCCTCAGCACCGTGTTTGCGCACCAACAGGGTGCGGGTGATCTGCCCAGCCACTAAAGGAATAGCGATAAACAATAATATTTGTTTAAACACCAGCACAAGTTCCATGGGGATTTTTGAGCCGAGCAAAAACTGTACATAAAAGGGTGTCAGTATCGAGCCTAAAAACAAACCAATAATAGTGATTTTAATGGCCGCCGGTAGATTACCTTTAGCAAAACCTGTCCAGGAAATAGTCATACCGCTGGTGGGCAGTAAAGCTGCTAGCAGTAAGCCCAAGGCCAGCTCTGGCTGCGCGGCAAAAAATACTCGACCTAAGGCATAAGCAACAAAAGGAATAAACATAAAATTAATCGCCAGCGCCCAGAGTTGCACAGCGTTACCGCCGGGTACTAAGAGTTGCTTGGGTTTAACTCCGACCATCATTGGGTAGACCATTAAAATGGTGAGCGGGGCAATTAAGATACTGAGCTGCTCGGTTGGTGCGCTCAGTCCCACAGCTAAGCCAAGCAATAAAAACAGTGGAATGCTCAGACTGAGATTTTTGCTAAGCCAGATGATGTATTTCATGTTTAACTCCGTAGCAGCATGTTTGCACATAGGGCACTGCACGATGCAGGTGGATAGATACCTATAGTATATGTTTTTATATACTGATTGTGTCGCAACTGGTAGATATTCTTTAAGAGCGCAGCCACAGGATGTAATACACTGCTTTTACAGCTGTAACCTGTTCTAAGTGTATAATAGGTCCGTTAGTGCCTAAACCCATGACTTCGCCGCAATAGGCGGCACAATCAGCGCAGCGAAAGCGGGTTGTACAGTGCCCAAGCCCAGTGCTAGAGCATGGATTTTACTTTTAATTTGTAGGTGTTTTTATTGTTTACTGACTTATCGTTTGCAGAAGGATTTACCAAAGTGGATGCTGAGCTGGATGTGATTTATGTGCCAACTGATGAGCTGGTCGTTGAGGCCATGCTAAAAATGGCCGATGTCACTGCCAGCGATATTCTTTACGATTTAGGTTGTGGCGATGGGCGCATTGTTGTTGCTGCCGCCATGGAGCGTGGTGCTCATGCAGTGGGGGTGGATATGGATCCACGCCGCATTGCAGAAGCCAATAACTTGGCAGAAATGGTCAACGTTGAAGACCGTGTGCAGTTTATTCAAGACGATTTGCTCACGGTGGATTTCAGTGATGCCACTGTAGTTACTTTATATTTGTTGCCGTCGCTGAACGTTAAGCTGAAAGCCCGTATTTTAACTGAGCTCAAGCCCGGCGCTCGAATTATTGCTCATGCCTTTAATATGGGCCGCTGGCAGCCAGATGCTAAGCGCGCCATGGGCGGCGTGTATTTGTATAAGTGGGTGGTGCCAGCGCCGCTACAAGGGACTTGGGAGTGGCTCACTGACAGCGGCAAGGTTTACCGTGTGGCCTTGGAGCAAACCTTTCAAATGCTCAGCGGTCAGGCTTGGATTGATGATGAGCAGGTGGAGTTGCTTGAGGCTAAAGTGTTGGGTACGCGCGTGCGCTTAGTCATCCAAGCGGCAGTCACCGATGAGCCAGAAGTGTTTATTTCCAGCTATCAAGAGGGTGTGTTATTGCCAGCCATTGATAGCAAGCAAGTTTCCGCAGGCGTGCGTAGAACGGTATAAGTTGCTCTGCATTGGTTTAAAATAACAACACAGCCGCAGGTACCGATATCGATACCTGCGGCTGTGTTGTGAATGACTAACGGCAAAGCATCTGCGGCTAGGGTTAGCGTTATTTGCTGGCCTTACTAGAAAGTAGCGCAATGCCCACCTGAGGGTGCTTGGCCAGAGCCGATGGCAATAATCGGTGCTTCTAAACGTAAGTTGACCGGCTGTGCACTGTGCCAATCCCAAACAAAGAAGCCGACTAACAGTGTCCAAAACACTAGGATGCGTAATTTACTCATTTTAGAATCCAAAATAACGGCGAATGCGAACACCGATCAATGAGCCTAAAAAGGCCATGACCACCCAGATCCAACCGTGAACACTGCCAGTGGAAATACCACTGACCATTGCCCCGACGTTACAACCGAAGGCTAAACGTGAGCTGTAGCCCAGTAAGAAGCCGGCAATAATACCCACCACCCACTGTTTGCCACTGAGCTTATTGGCTTTACCGGTTTTATTGCGTGAGAAAATCCATAGCGCACCGGCCAAAATACCAATGTTGGTAATCGACGTGAGGTCTAAAAATACCGACTGCTGCAATGCTGTGGCGTTAACCGGTTGACTCCAAAAAGCATTGGCTGCTGGATCAAACAAATGTCCTGCTTGGGCAATTTTTGCGGCCCATAAGCCAAAACCGTAGACCACGCCCCAAGGTTGGCCGGCAATCACTAGGTTAAGCACCGCCAGCAGCGCAATTAGCACAGCACCAATCAATAAGGTTTTGTTAAACAGGCTACGTGATACTGAGCTGGTTTTTGACCACCACCATGCGCCAAGGGCAAAAATGATTAAACCTAAATAGGTTAAGCCCATTGCAGCGCTTAAGCCCACTTCTTCAACGAGGCCCACAGGTTGCACATGGCCGAGTTCCAGCCACCAGCCAAGGTTGACTGAGCCCAAGAAGCTGCCTAAAGCAAAGACTGGCAGAATAGCCATATTCAAGGGAATGCCTAAACCGGCTTTATATAAAGTACCAGAACCGCAACCATCGGCAATTTGCATAGCCCCGCCAAACACTAAAGCGCCAACCAGTAAGCTAATACTGGGTGGTCCTAAGGCTGCGCTTAATTCGCCGGGGAAGCTGGCCAATAACGGCATGGAAAAGGCCGCCGCCACAGCCAATAAGAACAGCTGAGCAAAAACGCCACTGGCATCACGACGCTCAATTAAATCACGCCAGCCCGTGGTGAAGCCAAAGCGCGCTCCGGCCAGGACCGCACCTAAGCCGATACCCACTAAAAACAATAGGCTCTGTCGGATCGATACAAACCAGAATAAAAAGACTGTAAAAGCTACAAAGACAGTAGTTAACGCCAGACGATTTTTCATTTTAGTCATTCACCAGCTTAGAGAACTTCGCTTTAATTTGTTCGAGACGGCTTGGCGTGTTGGCCATGGGGAGACTGGCTTTATCTTGTGTCCACTCGGCCAGTGAAGCAGGGTAGAGGCGCACATTGTCGACACCGGCCAGTTCCGATAGTACGAACCAGTTAGTGGCGGCCCAGTGGCCAGTATTGCAGAACGACACTGTTTCTTGCGCTTGATCTAAGCCTTGGCTGCGGACCAACTGTTTAATTTCCGCCACAGGACGAATGCGGGTGTCATTGTCATTAAACCACTGCCCAAAGGGTGTGTTTTGTGCGCTGGCGATAGTGCCACCTGTGCTGGCAGTGGGTGCTTTAGCTTTGCCCTGATAAAAAATCGGTGGGCGCGCATCCAATAATTGGTAGGTGGCGTCTTGCTGAGTGATTTTTTCTAAGAGTTCATCTTTGAAAATCACCAGTTTGGGGTTGCTTTGCACAGTGACTTGGCTGCCTTGTACCGGCGTGCTCTGGGTTGCGATTGTTTGCTCAGCCTGCTGCCACTGCTGAAAACCACCATTGAGCACACTTAAATCAGTTAAGCCCAAATATTTTAGCGTCCAGTACACCCGCGCTGCAGCACCAAAGTCAGTCTCATCAGCACCGCTGGAATACACAATGATCGGCTGCTGCTGCGTAAGCCCCAGCTCGCGTAGAAATTGCTCAAAGTAGGCGTCATCGCCTAGTTTTCCTGGGTTATCTGCAGGGCCGCGCCACTTGCCATAAGGTGCAGACACGGCGTTAGGGATATGCCCTGCAGCGTAGTCTTCGGGACTGCGGATATCGATAATTTGCAATGCTGGGTTGTTACTTAATGCAACCGCTAACTCCGGTGCTTCGAGCAGAGGCTGATAACTGGCCGCTTGTGCATTAGTAAAAACCAAGCACAAAAAAAACGCCAAGCTGGCGTAAAAACCTTTCATAACAATGACTCCTTAATTTATGCGCTTATGATCGCACAACAGGCCTTTATGCAGAAGTAATGAATTGCTATATGGTTATATATAATTGCTTTTTTATAACTGATTTGCTGGTTGATGGATTGGCAGAATAGCCAGTGTTAAAACAGGTGGGGAGTGATTGAGGCAGGACTAAGCAGTGCTAGGTTGCCAGATACAGTAAGCAAAGCCTGCACACCAGTGTGAGGTGCGCAGGCCGTTACCGCGTTTAGTTGTTTTCCGCGAGGAAGAACCATGTATCCAGTACTGAGTCTGGATTGAGGGAAACGCTTTCGATGCCTTGTTCCATTAACCAGCGGGCAAGGTCGGGGTGATCCGATGGGCCTTGACCACAAATGCCAATGTATTTGTTGGCTTTAATGCATGCTTGAATCGCCATGGATAGCAGTTTTTTAACCGCAGGGTCACGCTCGTCAAACAGGTGTGCAATCACTCCTGAGTCACGGTCCAGGCCTAAGGTCAGCTGCGTCATGTCATTAGAACCGATGGAGAAGCCATCGAAGTGCTCAAGAAACTCATCGGCCAGTAGGGCGTTAGAGGGCAGTTCGCACATCATAATCAAACGTAAGCCGTTTTCGCCACGCTTGAGGCCGTACTCACCAAGCAGATCAACCACTTGCGCTGCCTCATTAACAGTGCGCACGAAGGGCACCATTAACTCAACGTTAGTTAAGCCCATCACATCACGGACACGTTTCATTGCACGGCATTCCAGCTCGAAACAGTCGCGGAATGATTCGCTGATGTAACGTGAAGCACCACGGAAACCCAGCATGGGGTTTTCTTCAGTGGGCTCGTAGAGCTTGCCGCCGATGAGGTTGGCGTACTCGTTGGACTTAAAGTCAGACAAACGCACAATGACTTTTTTCGGCCAGAAAGCCGCAGCCAGGGTACTGACCCCTTCCACCAGCTTGTCCACGTAGAAATCAACTGGGCTGGCATAGCCTGCAGTGCGCTTATCAATGCTGTCTTTCAGGTCCGTAGGTAGGCTGTCGTAGTTGAGCAGTGCTTTAGGGTGCACACCAATCATACGGTTAATAATGAACTCAAGACGGGCTAAGCCAATCCCTTCGTTGGGCAGTTGAGCAAAGTCAAAAGCACGGTCTGGGTTACCCACGTTCATCATAATTTTGAACTGCAGATCAGGCATGGCTTCAACGGAGTTGGTGCGGATATCAAAGTTCAACTCGCCTTCGAAGACATAACCGGTATCGCCTTCAGCACAAGAAACAGTGACACCTTGACCGTCTTTGAGCAATGCAGTGGCGTTACCACAACCAACCACTGCTGGAATACCTAACTCACGGGCAATAATTGCCGCGTGACAGGTACGGCCACCACGGTTAGTGACAATGGCGCTGGCGCGTTTCATCACCGGCTCCCAGTCTGGGTCGGTCATGTCCGAAACCAGTACATCACCGGGCTGAACTTTATCCATTTCCGACGCGTCACTGATAACGCGGACAGGGCCTGAACCAATGCGTTGGCCAATGGCGCGGCCTTCGACAAGAATAGTCCCTTGTTCTTTGAGTAAGTAACGCTCCATCACATTGAGGTTGCTACGGCTTTTGACTGTTTCCGGGCGTGCTTGAACAATATACAGCTTGCCGTCATCCCCATCTTTGGCCCACTCAATGTCCATTGGGCAGCCATAGTGTTTTTCGATGATCACTGCTTGTTGAGCAAGGTTGCTGACTTCATCATCAGTTAAGCAAAAACGCGTGCGCTCAGCAGGGTCAACATCAACAGTATTGATGGATTTACCGGCGCTGGCATCGCTGCCGTAGACCATTTTCAGCGCTTTGCTGCCCAAGTTGCGGCGCAAAATAGCGGGGCGACCGGCTGCTAAGGTTTGTTTGTGAACATAAAACTCGTCGGGGTTGACGGCACCCTGAACCACAGTTTCACCGAGGCCATAGGCGCCAGTGATGAATACTACATCACGGAAACCCGACTCAGTATCCAGGCTGAACATCACCCCTGCAGTTGCAGTTTCGGAGCGCACCATGCGCTGTACACCGACAGATAAGGCCACTTCACGGTGGTCAAAGCCTTGGTGGACGCGATAAGAAATAGCGCGGTCATTAAATAGTGAGGCAAACACTTCTTTGGCTGCGTGAATCACATTATCCACACCGCGAATATTTAAGAAGGTTTCTTGTTGGCCAGCAAAGGAGGCGTCAGGTAAGTCTTCAGCGGTCGCTGAAGAGCGTACGGCAACCGCCATATTGTCGTTACCATTGGCCATCTGCGCAAAGGCGGTACGGATATCGCGATCCAGTTGCTCGGGAAAATCAGCCTCTAAAATCCATTGACGGATTTGCGTGCCAGCTTTGGCTAGTGCATTGACATCATTAGTGTCTAAAGCATCCAATAAGTCGTGGATACGTGCATCTAGATTGTTGACATCAATAAAATCACGGTAAGCTTGGGCGGTTGTGGCAAAGCCACCCGGTACTGACACACCAGCGCCGGCAAGGTTACTGATCATTTCGCCTAGGGAGGCGTTTTTGCCCCCTACACGCTCAACATCATGGTTACCGAGCTTATCGAGGGAAACTACGTACTCAACCAAGGTGATCTCTCCACGTCTGTATTGAAAAGGCTAGTGTAATCTATTGGCCTTATTTGGGGAAAATGGGTCACAATGTCACCCGACAACATGTCTGGCAAAAAGTCAGCCTATAATAACCGAGAAATGTTCACGACTTAAGGCTTTTGGCAATTATGAAACGTACAGCTTTTTTTATTTCTGATGGAACAGGTATTACTGCCGAAACGCTTGGGCAGAGTTTATTGGCACAATTCGATAATATCGCTTTCCGCCGTTTAACTCGACCTTATATCGATAGCGTCGAAAAAGCACAGGCCATGGTACAGCAAATTAATGAGGTTGCGGCAAGCGAACAGATGCGACCCATTGTCTTTGATACCATCGTCAATGCAGAAATTCGCGATATATTATCCACGGCAAATGCTTTTAAAGTGGATATTTTTTCCAGCTTTCTGGCGCCGCTCGAAGAAGAACTGAACGACCGCTCATCGTACTCGGTAGGCAAATCCCATTCAATTACCCACAGTGCCAACTATATGGAGCGCATCGAGGCAGTGCATTTTGCTCTCGATAATGATGATGGTGGCCGGACCCGTCATTACGACAGTGCTGACATTATTTTGGTGGGTGTCTCGCGTTGCGGTAAAACCCCAACTTGTCTGTATATGGCGATGCAGTATGGGATTCGTGCTGCCAACTATCCATTAACTGAAGATGATATGGAGCATTTGCAGCTGCCATCGTCTTTAAGCAAATACAAAGACAAGCTGTTTGGCTTAACCATTGACGCTGATCGTTTGGCGGCAATTCGCAATGAGCGTAAGCCCAATAGCCGCTATGCCAGCTACGCACAGTGTGAGTTTGAAGTGCGTGAAGTAGAAAACTTGTTTCAGCGGGAAAATATTAAGTTTATTAATACGACACATTTTTCAGTGGAAGAAATTTCAGCGAAAATATTGGTCGAGAAAGGGATTGAGCGCCGTTTTAAATAAAAGCAGTGGGCTTGGTCGGTTGAATTTATTTGCCGTTAATAAAAAAAGGCTGTCAGCAAATCTATTGCGTACAGCCTTTTTTATTGCCATAAGCTCTGTTTAATGGTGCTTTTTAAGCAAACTCGTCCCAGCCGCCCATTTCTTTCCAGCGGTTAACGATGCCAAAAAACAGCTCAGCAGTTTTTTCCGTATCGTAGCGGGCGTTGTGGGCTTCACGGGTGTCGAAGTCAATTGCCGCCGCTTCGCAGGCTTTGGCCAGCACGGTTTGTCCATACGCCAAGCCACCTAAGGTTGCGGTGTCGAAGCTGGAAAAAGGGTGGAAAGGATTGCGCTTAATCCCGCAGCGCTGTACTGCCGCATTTAAAAAGCCCAAATCAAAGTGACTGTTATGGCCCACTAAAATAGCGCGCTTACAGCCGCTGGCTTTTAATGACTTGCGTACACTTTTGAAAATCTCGCCCAGTGCGCGCTCTTCGCTGACAGCCATGCGCAAGGGATGATCCAGTTTTATACCGGTAAAATCCAGTGCTGCCTGCTCAATGTTGGCGCCGGCAAA
>JAAYTE010000136.1 GCA_012518175.1 Gammaproteobacteria bacterium
AACAAACGGGTCGGGAATGGGGCGTCGGCATAGGCGGAGAGTGCGAGCACTTTAACTTCCGGGAAGCGCTGTTTGATTTTACGAGTGGCTTCTAGGCCGCCAATGCCAGGCATACGAATATCCATTAGGACAACGTGCGGCTCTAAATCAGCAAGCATGCTATACGCTTGCTCGCCACTACTGGCTTGCCCTAATACCTGTAAATCGCTGATGTCACTGAGCATTCGCGCAATGGCAGTGCGCACCAGGTCATGGTCATCGACTAACAAAAGTTTGATCAAAAGCCACCCCAACACTGAAACAGTTTAATGAATTGTACTTCCCGGCATTTATAACACAATAACAGTGCAGGACTTTTGCTCAGGATCATGGCTTCAGCGCCTAGTAGCTGTGTTAAGAGGTGCTGAGGCTTGTATACTGCAGGTGAATTTTAAGGAACCACCCTTGTGACCATACAAATTAACTGGATATGCAGCGACGCTGAGCTAGCAGAGCGCTGCAAATATTGGAATACATTAGCATTTATAGCCTTGGATACTGAGTTTATCCGCGTTGATACCTTCTACCCGATTGCCGGCCTGTTGCAGGTCAGTGATGGTGAAAATACTTACTTGCTTGATCCTTTGTTGATTAATAATTGGCAGCCTTTAGCGCAGCTTTTTAATAATCCGCAGGTGGTCAAGGTGCTGCATGCTTGCGGCGAGGACCTTGAAGTGTTTTCGTTGCTGGTGGGCGCTCTGCCTGCGCCAATGTTTGATACGCAGTTAGCTGCTGGGTATTTAAATATTGGCTTTTCAATGGGCTATTCACGTTTAGTGGAGCAGCTATTAGACATTGAGCTGCCTAAAGGCGAGACCCGCTCTGATTGGTTGCAGCGCCCGTTAACCGAGCTGCAAGTGCTTTATGCAGCGCAAGATACAGCCTACTTAGTTGATGTCTATCAAGCGCTTGCCCAGCAGTTGACTGAGCAAAAGTATGCTTGGGTGTTGGAAGATGGTGCCGCTTTAGTTGCCAGCTATGAGCAAGAGCCTGACCCTTACGAGTTTTGGCGTACAGTGAAATTAGCGTGGAAGTTGACCCCGCAGCAGCTTGCAGTGTTACGAGAGTTGGCAGCATGGCGCGAGTTGCAAGCCCGCGCGCGTGATGTGCCGCGCAATCGCATTATTCGTGAGAGTACGCTGTGGGCGTTGGCCAATGAGCAACCCAGAGATATGACGCACCTGGCTCAGTTGGAGGATATGCATCCGCGTATCTTGCGTAAAGAAGGTGCTACTTTATTAAGTCTGATTAAGCAGGCCAAGGGTTTGCCTGAGCAAGATTGGCCGCCGGCCCTGCCTGAGCCTTTGCCCGTTGAGGCAACTAAACTATTAAAGCGTTTACGCAAAATAGGTCTGGATCTTGGGGGGAAGCTCGATATCGCCCCAGAAATGATGCTGCGTAAAAAAATCCTTGAAGAGCTTTTGCGTAGCGGCTACCCCAGTGGCCCTTATACTTTGCCGGAGAGTTTGCAAGGGTGGCGCCGAGAGTTGCTGGGTGAGTCATTATTGCAGTGTTTAGAGGATATACAGTGAAACGAATTTGTTCGGTTTATCATAGTACTAAGAAGAGCGGAATGTATCTGTATGTGTTGCGGGCAGATGCATTGAAGCGTGTGCCAGCACCTTTGCTAGAGTTGTTTGGTCCGGCTAAGCACGCATTTGATTTGGTGCTAACGCCCGAGAGAACTTTGGTTCGGGAGGATATTGTTGAGGTGCTAAAAAACTTAGACGCGCAAGGTTACCATTTGCAAATGCCGCCACCAGAAGATGAATATATTGTGCATTGGCCGGAAGAGTTATTGCGTCGCAATGATCCCGTGTGAGTGATCTTTGCTCTGCATGGGTTATTTCACTTGCGGCTGTTTCGCGGTTAAGTTTTAAAAACGTTCTTAGTGTTGCTTTTTTATAGCTAAAAGTTATATGGTTTTGACTTTTATGCGTTTTTGGCATATTATAGTGGGCCAAAACCTTTGAGGAGGATTAGGTCGTCATGCGTATTAAAGGTTCTAGTACTCGTACGAAGCCAGCAGAAGCTGTGACTTCGCGTACAACACTTGAAGAACAAACAGCCGCTTTCCTAAAGAAAGGTGGTGAGATTGAAGAAGTGCCACGTGGAATTAGTGGACAGCAACAGGTCAGTTATTTCCGTCGTTCTACACCAGCAACGCGTAAGCCTGCTGAGATACCTGGTGCAAAGCCTGCCGTAAAAAGCTAGCTAGATAGTTAAAAAGTTTTACTGCGCGTCACTTATAAAAGGTTTGCTTTTTGTAAGTGACGCGTTTTTATTTGTGTTTGGTTTGTCAGTGGCTAAGCATTGACAAATTACAGGCATAAAAAAACCCGCCGAAGCGGGTTTTTTCAGGAGCACAAATTAAGAAACAACTTGTACTTCTTCAGCTTGCATACCTTTCTGGCCGCGAGCAGCTACGAAAGATACAGTCTGGCCTTCTTTAAGGCTTTTGAAGCCGTCGCTTTGGATAGCGCGGAAGTGAACGAAAAGATCGTCACCTGATTGAGGAGTGATGAAGCCGAAGCCTTTTTCATCGTTAAACCATTTAACTACACCAGTTTGGCGATTAGACATTGTATGTCTCCTTGTACGAAGTAAAATTATACTTAGGCTGAGCCCAAGGTGATACTGAGCGCAAGGAGTTACAGGAGTCGTAGCAATGATTGGATCGAGATCTAAACATATATTGATTCACGGTTACACATTTGCAGCAGCAGTGAGGTGTACTTTACCTGTTTTTTACTGAAGTGCCAGCATTATTTTAAAAATGATCCCAAAGGCTAAGGTTTATATTTTATAGGCAGGGTTCATTCTTGCTGGCTGGGTTGTGTTAACTCTTAGCTGTTGCAGGTAAACTACGGTCAAATTTTATTGACTTAAATACCCAGAGTTTAGGAAGGTTCGTATGAGCATAAAGCCCGATAAGTGGATTCGTCGTATGGCGCAAGAGCACGGCATGATTGAGCCTTTTGTGGAGCGTCAGGTGCGCAATGAGGGTGATGAGCGTCTGATCTCTTATGGTGTATCCAGTTATGGCTATGATGTGCGCTGTGCTGATGAGTTTAAGGTGTTCACTAACTTGCACTCGGTGACGGTGGATCCGAAAAACTTTGATGAGAAGAGTTTTGTCGATGTGAAGGGGCCGGTGTGTATTATCCCGCCTAACTCGTTTGCTTTGGCGCGTACTGTGGAGTTTTTCCGGATTCCACGCAATGTGCTGACCATTTGTTTGGGCAAGAGTACTTATGCTCGGTGTGGAATTATCGTTAACGTGACGCCCCTTGAGCCAGAGTGGGAAGGGCATGTGACACTTGAATTCTCGAATACAACGACATTGCCGGCAAAGATTTATGCCAATGAAGGTGTTGCGCAGATGTTGTTTTTTGAATCAGATGAAGAGTGTGAAGTGTCGTATAAGGACCGTGATGGTAAGTATCAAGGACAGCGCGGTGTAACTCTGCCGCGAGCCTAATGCTGTTTAACTGAGCGTTAACAGAAACGGTAGATTGTGTGAGCAGTCTGCCGTTTTTTATTGCCTGTACTTCGCTAGTTTTGGATAGTCAGTGCTGCGCTCGATTTGGGAGCGCGGGCAGCTCGCCCGCAAAAGCTTGAATATCTCTACTGAGGTTAAGAGTTGTTGATATGAGCTGACTGCGCAGGCGGCCCGCTCGTAAAGTGCTTAAATATATCGACTGAAGTTGCGCGCTGTGCTGTGCTTCGATATTGCTGTTTTTCCATCGATGAACCCAGCAGGGGGCAACTCCGGCGCTGCGCCATCCATGGCTTCGCTCGTCACAGCAACATCGAAGCACGCATTGAGCATCTGTAGTGTCTGAATGAATAAGACAGCGTTCTTTTTAAATGCGCGCGCGTTAGGCTTCTAAAAACGCTGGTAAATAATGAGAGCTTACTGGCAGATGTGCTTTTCAAGAGACGTACATCAATCTTGCCAGCAACATCAGGGATCAATGAGTACTGCATGAGTATCGTGGTAAGCGTCGCCAAGGATGAGGTAGCGCCCGAATTGCGCCGGGAAGGCGCATTGAGCGAAAAGCGGTATTCATGCAGTACGGCACGCGCAAGCCATATTTAGTTTTAAGACATGTACTAGCACAGGTGCATAGCGTTCATGCATGATTGCTTTAGTCCTTACAAAGGAAAAAGTATCGGCACTAAAAGCACGCTTGCGAGCATCACAATCAGCGTAAAAGGCACGCCAATGCGCACAAAATCACTGAATCTGTACTGACCGGGTCCCAGCACTAAGGTGTTAACCGGTGAGGAAATGGGCGTCATAAAAGCTGCTGAGGCAGCCAAGGCCACGATCATAGCGAAGGGGGCGGGGGATGCTTGCAGTGCTTGAGCGCTGGCAATGGCGACTGGAGCCATGAGTACTGCAGTGGCTGTGTTGGAAATAAAGAGTCCGATCACTGCGGTAGTGATAAATAATATTGCCAAAATCATCCGTGGCCCAGCATTGCCAAATAGCCCCAATAAGCCTTCCACAGCTAAAGCAATCCCACCGGTTTTTTGCAGCGCTAGGGCAAAGGGTAGCATGCCAACAATCAGCAAAATACTTGGCCAGTGAATGGAGCGATAAGCGCTTTCCATATCAATACAGCGAAAAGCACCCATTAATAGGCAGCCAATAAATACCGCAAGAACGTTAGGTACAATGCCGCTCACCATCAAGATGACCATCACTGCCAGGCTAAATAAGGCATGGGGTGCTTGGCTGAGCGCCGGCGCCACATCATCCACTTCGGCGGGTAGACTCAGGACTAAAAAATCCCGGTTATGACCTTGTAAGTTACGAATATCTTGCCAGTTACCTGCCACCAGTAAGGTGTCGCCAGCTTTCAGCTTCTCATCAACTAATAAACCATCTAAAGCGTGTTGATTGCGGCGTAGGCCAATGACGTTAAGTTTGCGCTTACTACGAAAACCCAGCTCTTGAATGGTTTTGCCGGTTAAGCGCGAGTCTGGCGGTAGCATTACTTCAGCGACACCTAAGGTGCGGTGGTGGTCATTGAAGTAACTGTTTTGCATGGCAACAGGTTCAATGCCCAGTTCATAGTAGGAGTTTAATAGATCAATGGTGGGGCTTACTAAGTCGACCAGTAGGACGTCGCCGCTGCGCAGCTCTGTGCTACCCGTAGCGCCGAGCAGGGTGCGCCGGAAGCGCCGCTGGCGCTCTACGGCAATCACGTTAATGCCGTATTGTTTGCGCAGCTGCAGCTCGTTTAAAGTTTGTCCGACCAGGTTGGAGTTTGGGCGCACGCGTAAGCGTCGTTCGCGACCCGCCAAACGGTAATCACGCACAAGGTCGGCAATATGGTGACGTGGCTCACCTGCGGCTTTTTGGCTGTCGGCACTGGCCAGCCAGTGGCGTGTGGCAAGCATATAGATGACACCTAAAACCAAGACAGTTAAACCAATGGGGGCAAAAGAAAAAAAGCTGAAACCACTGTAGCCCGCTCGCACCAGTTCACTGTGGACAATCATGTTGGGCGGGGTCGCAACCAGAGTGAGCATGCCGCTGATTAAGCCGGCAAAGCTTAGGGGCATCATAAGGCGGCTTGGGTGGATATTCAGGCGCACAGAGATGCTAAGCACAATGGGGATGAAAATGGCTACCACACCGGTGGAGCTCATGACTGAACCGAGTCCAGCTACGGTAAGCATCAATAGTACGATCAGGCGAGTTTCACTGCTGCCGGCACGCTGCATTAAGCGCTCACCAAGTTGATAAGCAATGCCCGTGCGCACTAAACCTTCACCAATGACAAAGAGCGCCGCGATCACCACAACGCTGGGGTCGCTAAAACCCGCAAGGGTTTCTTGCACAGTGAGCACGCCAGTCAGTGGTAGAGCCACAATCATCAGTATGGCAACCACGTCCATACGTGGTTTGTTGCGGACAAATAACACCACTGCGCAAAATAGCAGGAGCAGTACCCAGCCCAGCTGCAGGTTCATTTTAGCTCAGCAGTAAAGCGTCGTCGGCCAGTTTTTCGCCGCGCACTTGTTCGAACATTGCGAGCAAATCAGCTACCCCCAGCCCTTTGCGTTCATCACCGCTGACATCCAGCACTACTTGACCTTGGTGCAGCATGATGGTGCGATCGCCAACATCTAGAGCTTGGCGCATGCTGTGGGTCACCATCATGGTGGTCAGCTGTTTTTCGGCGACAATGCGTTCAGTCAGCTGTAACACAAAGTCAGCGGTGCGCGGATCGAGCGCTGCGGTATGTTCATCAAGCAGCAATATTTGTGATGGGCGCAAAGCTGCCATGAGCAAACTGACTGCTTGACGCTGACCGCCGGAGAGTAAGCCAATGCGGTCGTGTAAGCGGTTTTCGAGGCCTAAGCCCAAGGTCGCTAAGTGGGCGCGAAAGTTATCCCGCTGCGATGCTTTAACTGCACGGCTCAGGCCGCGACGTTGGCCGCGCTGTTCTGCCAACGACATATTTTCTTCAATGGTCAGATCTTCACAGGTGCCGGCCATTGGGTCTTGGAATACTCGCGCAACTTGTTTGGCTCTCTCCCAAACAGGCATCTGCGTGACATCCATATCATCAATTAAAATGCTCCCGCTATCGACCCCTAAATCACCAGAGATAGCGTTGAGGAAAGTGGATTTGCCTGCCCCATTGGTGCCAATGACGGTGACAAACTGGCCGGTAGGAATTTGCAGGGACATGCCACATAAAGCACGGGTTTCAATGGGCGTGCCGGGGTTGAAAGTGATGTGTAAATCATTGGCTTTAAGCATCTTAAACCCTCTTGCGCCGTGACATGCGCTGTTTGAGTAGTGGGATCACCAAAGCAAAGGTGACCAGCAATGCAGTAATTAAATTGAGGTCTTGTGCTTGCAGGCCGATAAAGTCGCTGTTGAGGGCTAAGGCAATAAAGAAACGATAAACAATAGCACCCAAGATCACCGCTAAGGTAATCAAAAACAGTTTGCGCGACGGCAGAATGCTCTCGCCGACAATCACTGCGGCTAAACCAATCACAATAGTACCAATGCCCATGGAGATATCTGCGCCACCTTGGCTTTGCGCGAATAGGGCGCCGGCTAAGCCGACCAGACCATTAGAAATGGCCATGCCTAAAATAATCATTGCGCCAGTATTAATGCCTTGCGCGCGGGCCATGCGAGGGTTGGAGCCGGTGGCGCGAATGGCCAAGCCCTGGCGGGTGGAAAAATAAGCATCCAGCGCGAGCTTGGCGAGGATAACGACAATAATTAAAATTACTGGGCGGGCAATATAGTCGATCAGCCAGCTGGGCTCCAGAATGGTAAACACAGTTGGTTCCATAATCAGAGGAATGTTGGGCTTGCCCATAATGCGTAAGTTAATGGAGTACAGGGCGGTCATCATGAGAATACTGGCCAGTAAATCCATGATTTTTAAGTGCACATTTAAAATTGCGGTGAGCACGCCAGCACAAGCGCCGGCGAGCGCTGCCAGGGCAGTGGCTAGAAAGGGGTCCATGCCGCTGGAAATGCATAATGCACCCACAGCGCCGCCTAAGGGGAAGCTGCCGTCAACAGTTAAGTCAGGAAAGCGGAGTAAGCGGAAGGAGATAAACACCCCGAGTGCCACTAAACTAAAGATCAGGCCGATCTCAAGGGCACCAAACATTGAAAACAGGGACATGGGCAGGTTGACCGAAGGCTAAATTAAAAGACCCCGAGCACTGTGCAGTACTCGGGGCGCGGTAGGGTATTAACGGATTACTTCAGTGGCGCTCTCAATCAGCTCTTCTGACAAGGTCACGCCTTGTTTTTCAGCAGCGGCTAAGTTGATAAACAACTGAATGTTTTCACTGGTTTGCGGCTTGATATCGCCGGGCTTTTCGCCTTCTAGTATGCGCACCACGATGCGACCCGTTTGCAGGCCTAAATCATGGTAGTTCACGCCAAGGGCGGCAATGGCGCCACGCTTAACACTGTCGGTATCCGATGCAATCAAAGGAATCTGCATGTCGTTACCGACTTTTACCAGCGCTTCATAAGCGGAGACCACGTTATTGTCGGTGTTGGTATAAATCACATCGACTTTACCGACGAGGCTGCGTGCTGCGCTGCCCACATCCACTGAACGTGGTGCGGCGGCTTCAACCAGAGTCAGGTCATATTGCGGCAAGATTTCTTTTAGTGCCTCGACCACCGCAACAGAGTTGGCTTCGCCGGGGTTGTAGACGATGCCAATGCGCTTGGCTTCAGGTACTACTTGCTTAACCAGCTCCATCTGCTTGCCCAGCTCAAGGACGTCGGAAACACCGGTCACGTTAGTGCCGCTGGCTTCCCAGCTTGGCGTGAGCTGGCCTTGGACTGGGTCAGTCACCGCAGTAAAGACAATGGGGATGCGCTTGGTGCCAGCCACTGCCGCTTGGGCAGAGGGGGTACCAATGGTTACGATGGCGTCAGCTTGGTCGCCAATAAACTTGCGGGCAATTTGTGCTGCAGTGCCGGTGTTGCCTTGGGCGCTTTGGTATTGCCATTTGAGGTTTTTACCTTCGCTGTAGCCGGCTTCGTTGAGGGCATCTAAAACGCCATCGCGAGCGGAGTCGAGCGCTGGGTGTTCAACAATTGCGGTGACTGCGACTGATTTGACCGATTCTGCTAAAGCACCGAATGAAGTGCCCATGGCCAAGGTGAGTGCACTCAATGTTAGCAGTGCTTTTTTTGAAAATGTCGTCATATGTGCATGCCTCTTAATTGGGGTGGTGGCGAAAAAGCTCACTCAACCCCGTTATTTATAGGGAGATAAATCAGCTTAGTCTAAGCTGGCAATACGCGTATGTTGTTCAGTTAAACGGGCTAATGCTTGCTCGTAATCTGCTTGCTTAGCACGTTCTTTTTCAATTACATCGGCTGGCGCTTTAGCGACAAAGCCTTGGTTGGAGAGCTTACCAACCACACGTTTAATTTCACCATTTAAACGCTTAATTTCTTTATCTAAGCGGGCTAATTCAGCTTGGGTATCAATCAAGCCGGCCATGGGGACTAAAACTTGCATCTCGCCGACCATGGCAGTGGCCGACATGGGTGCTTCTTGGTCTGGGCTCAGCAGGGTGACGGTATCAAGCTTGGCCAGCTTATTGAGTGAGACTTGGTTGACCTCTAGGCGGCGAATATCTTCCGCAGTGGTGTTGCCAAGGAACAGTGGAATAGGCTTGCCGGGGCTGATATTCATTTCTGCACGGATATTGCGCAGCGCTAGCATCAGCTCTTTGAGCCACTCAATATCGCCCTCTGCCTGCGCATCAAGGCCCTTGCTGTCACTGCAGGGGAACGGCTGCAGCATAATGGTTTTACCAGTTTTACCGGCCATGGGCGCGATACGTTGCCAGATTTCTTCAGTGATAAAGGGCATAAATGGGTGGGCTAAACGCAGTGCCGCTTCCAGTACGCGGACCAAAGTGCGACGGGTGCCGCGGGTGCGCTCAACGGGCGCTTCTTTATCCCAAAGCACTGGCTTGGATAGTTCTAAGTACCAGTCACAGTATTCATGCCAGATAAACTCATACAGCGCTTGTGCGGCTAGATCGAAGCGGAAATTATCCAACTGGCGCGCCACTTCAATTTCAGTGCGCTGCAGTTGTGAGATGATCCAGCGGTCTGCCACGGTGAGCTCTACAGTTGCATTGTCTAAGCCGCAGTCCTGATCTTCACACTGCATCATCACATAACGGGCAGCGTTCCAGATTTTATTACAGAAGTTGCGGTAGCCATCCACGCGACCCATATCAAACTTCACGTCACGGCCGGTAGAGGCCAGTGATAAGAAGGTGAAGCGCAAGGCGTCAGTGCCATAGCTGGCAATGCCATCGGCAAACTCTTCGCGGGTTTGCTTTTCAATGCTCTTGGCCATTTGTGGCTGCATCATGCCGCTGGTGCGCTTTTCCACTAAGGTTTCTAGATCAATGCCGTCAATGATATCCAGTGGATCTAACACGTTACCGCGCGACTTGGACATTTTATGCCCTTGGTTGTCACGCACTAGGCCATGCACATAGACAGTTTTAAATGGAATCTGCGGTGTGCCATCTTCATTTTTGATCAGGTGCATGGTTAGCATAATCATGCGTGCGACCCAGAAGAAGATGATGTCAAAACCGGTCACCAACACATCGGTGGGGTGGAAGGTTTTTAAGTAGTCAGTTTGCTCTGGCCAACCCAAGGTTGAAAAAGTCCACAAGCCTGAGCTGAACCAGGTGTCCAACACGTCATTGTCTTGGCGCAGATTAATCTCGCCCAGATTATGTTTGCTGCGTACTTCGGTTTCGTTGCGGCCGACATAAACATTGCCGGCATCGTCGTACCAGGCTGGAATACGATGACCCCACCAGAGTTGGCGGCTGATGCACCAGTCTTGAATGTCGCGCATCCAACTGAAGTACATGTTTTCGTATTGCTTGGGCACAAATTGAATACGGCCATCTTCCACTGCAGCAATTGCAGGCTCGGCCAGTGGCTTAGTGGATACGTACCATTGGTCGGTGAGCCAAGGCTCTATCACTGCGCCCGAACGGTCGCCGCGCGGCGTTTTCAGGGCGTGATCATCAATGCTCACCAGTAAATCGGCAGCTTGCATAGCGGTGACAATCTGCTTGCGTGCTTCGAAACGATCTAGGCCGGCAAACTCGGCTGGCAGGCTGTTATCTAGCGAGTCATTGACCGAACCGTCGGCATTGAAAATTTGCGCCACAGCTAACACTGCAGCATCTTGGTCAAGAATATTGATCAAGGGCAGGTTATGGCGTTTGCCCACTTCATAGTCATTGAAGTCATGGGCCGGAGTGATTTTTACACAACCAGTACCAAACTCTGGGTCACAGTAGTCATCGCCAACAATGGGAATGCGGCGGCCGACTAAAGGCAGCTCCACATACGAACCAATTAGGGCTTTATAGCGCTGATCTTCTGGGTGTACCGCAACCGCGCTATCACCGAGCATGGTTTCCGGGCGGGTGGTGGCCACCACTAAATAGTTTTTCCCGTCAGCTGTTTTAGCACCGTCAGCTAGAGGGTAGCGCAGGTTCCATAAATGACCTTTCTCGTCATGGTTTTCCACTTCA
Source organism: Gammaproteobacteria bacterium (assembly GCA_012518175.1). Classification (GTDB taxonomy): domain Bacteria; phylum Pseudomonadota; class Gammaproteobacteria; order Pseudomonadales; family Pseudomonadaceae; genus Denitrificimonas. Next base: position 11,143 of record JAAYTE010000136.1, read on the forward strand.
AGGTCAGAAATTGCAGTGTGGAATTTAGGATCCCAGTTGACCAGACGTTTGCCACGGTAAATTAAGCCGTCTTCATGCAGGCGTACGAAGGCTTCTTGCACCGCGTCTGACATACCGTCATCCATGGTGAAGCGCTCACGGGACCAGTCCACCGAACTGCCCAGACGACGAATCTGGCGAGTAATAGTGCCGCCTGATTCTTCTTTCCACTCCCAGACTTTATCGAGGAAGGCTTCACGGCCCAGATCATGGCGGTCTTGACCTTGGGCCGCCAATTGGCGCTCCACCACCATTTGCGTGGCGATACCGGCGTGGTCAGTACCTGGCTGCCACAAAGTATTGCGGCCTTGCATACGGCGGTAGCGAATCAGCGCATCCATAATGGCGTTATTAAAACCGTGACCCATATGTAAGCTGCCGGTGACGTTCGGCGGCGGAATCATAATGGTGTACGGCTGGCCAGAACCTTGCGGGGCAAAGTATTGATTGGTTTCCCAATCCTGGTACCAAGTGGTTTCAATGGCATGCGGCTGATAGGTCGTATCCATAATGCAGTGGGACCCCTAAATAAAAGACGGCTAATCGGAAAACCGTAAAGTATACCGTCAAACGGAGCCTGGCCATAGGTTAAGGCTGATGTTTTACGAATAAAGTGACGATTTACCGCTTGTTAGTCAGGTTATGGGTGTGTGCTTGTAGCGCTTAGCGTTGAGTGCTGCTTGGCGTGAGAGCAGCAGGCGAGCTTGCTTACAGCGAGTTGCGCACAGCTAAGATGAGTCTAGAGACTTTGAAAATCTCGGCGCAGAGCTCAGGCAGATGGTGCAGTGCAAGGCAATTTATGGTAAAAAGTACGCCGCTAACACAGATAAAAAGTGCTAGTGACGTTCTCAGGGCGGGGCGAGATTCCCCACCGGTGGTAATTGCCTGATACAGGCATAGCCCACGAGCGCTTATTGATCTTTTTTTAAGGTGAGTAAGGTCAGCAGACTTGGTGCGATCCCAAGGCCGACGGTTACAGTCCGGATGAAGAGAGAGCGGGATCCGTTACCGTGCAGACCTTGCATGGCACACTCCCATTCGATCAAAAAAAGCCTTGTTTGTTCTTAAACAGGAGATCGACACAAGCGAATATGCAGAGTTCGTATTGTGCGGAGGTTTTATGTTCACAGGAATAATCGAAGCCGTAGGCCAGATTCGCAGCATGACCCCAACGGGTGGTGATGTGCGCGTACGCGTGGCTACCGGAAAGTTAGATCTAGGTGATGTGAAACTGGGTGACAGTATCGCCGTTAATGGCGTGTGCTTAACCGTGGTTGAATTGCCAGGCGATGGCTTTTGCGCCGATGTCAGCCGTGAAACACTGGCCCGGAGTGCCTTTGTGAATCTTAAAAATGGCAGTCAAGTTAACTTAGAGAAAGCTCTTTTGCCGACTACCCGTCTAGGTGGGCACTTAGTTAGTGGTCACGTTGATGGTGTTGGTGAGGTGCTATCACGCAGTGACAGCGCGCGCGCCGTTGAGTTTTGGATTCGCGCACCGAAAGAGCTGGCGCGCTATATCGCCATGAAAGGCTCGATCACCGTGGATGGCACCAGTTTGACGGTGAATGGTGTCAATGGCAGTGAGTTTGAGCTGACTATTGTGCCGCACACCTTGCAAGAAACCATCATGGCGGATTACCAAGCAGGGCATTTAGTTAATCTAGAAATCGACTTAATTGCTCGCTACCTTGAGCGTTTACTCCAAGGTGAGCACGCCGCTGAGCCAACTAGCCAAGCCATTACTGCCGGTTTTTTAGCAGAGCATGGCTTTATGCGTTCTTAATTGAAGGGTTATCCAGTGTCATTAAATACTATTGAAGAAATTGTTGCAGATATACGTGCCGGTAAAATGGTCATTTTAATGGATGACGAAGACCGCGAGAATGAAGGTGATTTAATCATTGCCTCAGAGTGCGTGACTGCAGAACACATTAACTTTATGGCTAAGCATGCCCGCGGTTTGATTTGTATGCCGATGAGTGTTGAGCGCTGCGAGCGTTTAGGCTTGCCACTGATGGCGCAACACAATGGTTCGGGCTTTGGCACTAAATTTACCGTTTCCATTGAAGCCGCGGAAGGCGTAACCACCGGCATTTCCGCTGCTGACCGTGCCCGTACGGTGCAAGCTGCAGCGGCCAAAGATGCTGTGGCCGCTGATATCGTCAGCCCAGGTCATATTTTCCCACTGATGGGACAACCGGGCGGCGTTTTGGCGCGGGCTGGGCATACCGAAGCGGCTTGTGACTTGGCCCGCTTAGGTGGTTTTGAGCCAACTGGCGTGATCTGTGAAATTATGAACGATGACGGCACCATGGCGCGCCGCCCAGAGTTGGAAGTGTTTGCTCAAGAGCACGGAATTAAAATCGGCACCATTGCCGACTTAATTCATTATCGCATGATCAATGAGCGCACTATTGAGCGTGTTTCGACGCAAAATCTCGACAGTGAGCTGGGGCAGTTTAATTTAGTAACCTACCGTGAATCCACAGTGGGCGATGTTCACTTGGCATTGACCTTGGGTACTATTAGCCCTGAAGAACCTACGTTGGTACGGGTGCATAATATGGACCCGCTGCGCGATTTGTTTATGGTGAAACAGAAAGATCGTTGGAGTTTGCGCGCGGCCATGGCGCAAGTAGCCAAGGCCGGTAGCGGTGTAGTGCTATTGCTGGGTAATCAAATGACGGGTTCTAATTTGCTTGAGCACTTAGAGCGTCAGTTGGGTGGTAGCGGTGCTAAAGCGGCAAAAACCCCAGGGACTTACAGCACCGTGGGCGCTGGTTCACAGATCCTACGTGACCTGGGTGTGCGTAAAATGCGCTTATTAAGTACGCCAATGCGCTTTAATGCCATATCCGGATTCGACTTAGAAGTTGTAGAATACCTGCAACCGCAGGATTAACTGTTATTGGAGCGGCAACTAGCGCCGCTCCTTCGCTCTTTATTAGGATGAAAAATCATGACCTTGAAGACAATCGAAGGTACCTTTATTGCCCCGCAAGGCAAGTTTGCGCTGGTTGTTGGCCGTTTCAACAGCTTTGTTGTAGAAAGCTTGGTTGAAGGCGCAATTGATACATTAGTACGCCACGGTGTGAGCAAAGACAATATCACCGTGATCCGTGCACCAGGTGCGTTTGAGCTGCCTTTAGTTGCGCAAAAAGTGGCAGAGCGTAAAGAGTACGCTGCGATTATCGCTTTAGGCGCAGTGATTCGTGGTGGTACACCACACTTTGAGTATGTATCAGGCGAGTGCACTAAAGGTTTAGCGCAAGTATCAATGCAATTTGGTGTGCCCGTGGCCTTTGGTGTGTTGACGGTTGACTCCATTGAGCAGGCCATTGAGCGCTCAGGCACTAAAGCCGGTAACAAAGGTGTGGAAGCCGCGTCATCAGCGCTGGAAATGGTCAGCCTGCTTGCGCAGCTGGAGGCAAAGTGAGCTTAAACAACGACGACTGTCGCGATAACCCGCCGCCGCGGGCTAAGGGCCGTATTGCCATGCGCCGTGTGGCGCGCACCTTGGCAATGCAAGCCTTATACCAGTGGCATGTGGCTGGACAGAACCTCAATGATATTGAAGCGCAGTTTCGCGTCGATAACGATTTCGACGGTGTGGATGGCGTTTATTTTAATGAGATTTTACGCGGTGTGCCCGGCAAGAAAAGTGAGATTGATGCGCTAATTGAGCCGTACTTGGATCGTCCCATGGACGAGCTGGATCCAGTGGAGTGGGCAATTTTGCGTTTAGCCACTTGGGAACTGAGTACACGCATTGATGTACCGTACCGCGTAGTGATTAACGAAGGTATTGAATTGGCGAAAACATTCGGTGCTACCGATGGCCACAAGTACGTCAATGGTGTCTTAGATAAGTTGGCCCTGCGTTTGCGCGGAGCAGAAATACGTGACGCTAAACTCAATAAAAAATAAGTCTGGCCGCACTTGCCAAGATTTAACCTGGTGGGTGTGACTGGATGAATGAGTTTGAGTTGATTCAACAATTTTTCACCGACTCTGCCTGTGCGCAGGGCGGTGAAAATGTCTCTTTAGGTATTGGTGACGATTGCGCGTTACTGCAGGTTCCTGCAGGGCATAGCTGCGCAGTATCCACCGATACGCTTGTCAGTGGTATTCATTTTCCGGAAAACGCCCCAGCATTTTTATTGGGTCAACGCACGTTAGCGGTGGCGACCAGTGATTTGGCCGCGATGGGAGCTACTCCCATCGGTTTTACTTTAGCCATAACCTTACCGCAGCTGGATGCAACGTGGCTGCAAGCCTTTAGTGCAGGTTTAAGTGCGATGGCGCAGAGCTGCGGGATTACTTTGGTGGGCGGTGACACCACCCGCGGTCCTTTAGCTATGACGGTGACGGTGTTGGGTGCTGCACCGTTACAGCAGACTTTATTGCGCTCTGGGGCGCAAGTTGGTGATGTGCTTTGTGTCAGTGGCCCGCTAGGCGCCGCTGCTGCTGCAGTGCCGTTGCTGCTGGATGAGATAAAAGCGCAGGACACCCCGGCCGCTATCTTGCAGTCATTATTCGATGCTTACTGGTCACCGCAGCCACAGCTGGCGCTAGGCCAGTATTTGCGTGGCAAGGCCCATGCTGCGCTGGATATTTCTGATGGCTTGTTGGCAGACTGCGGGCATATCGCCAAAGCCTCCAAGGTGTGTCTGCAAATTCAGCAAAGTCAGGTGCCCGTATCTGTGGCAGCGAGTCAGTTATTGGGTGCGGCGGCAGGATTAAAGTGTGCGCTAAGCGGTGGTGATGACTACCACTTAGCCTTTACTATTGCAGCTGCGCAGCTTGCCCCGTTGCAGCGGCAATTTCCAGCGGTGCAGGTGATTGGTCAAGTCTGTGCTGGCGAAGGTGTGCAGCTATTGGATCAAACTGGACAGAGCGTCACGCAGTCGTACAGCGGCTATCAGCATTTTAATTGAGGGAGACACAGGCTATGCAAGCCCCCAAAGTATGGAGCAATATCTGGCATTTTCTTGCGTTTGGCTTTGGTACTGGCTTAGCTAGAAAAGCCCCTGGAACTTGGGGCACCTTGGCGGGCTTGGCGGTGATGCCGCTTATCTATCTGCTGCCATTGTGGCTGGGTTTAGTGGTGATTGTGCTGGCAGCTATTTTTGGCGTGTGGCTGTGCGGTCAAGTGGCTGAAGATTTAGGGGTGCATGATCATGGCGGCATTGTTTGGGATGAAATGGTGGGGGTTTGGATAACCCTGATTTTCTTACCTAATGCTTGGCAGTGGTGGATTTTAGGTTTTCTGCTGTTTCGTTTTTTCGATATTTTGAAGCCTTGGCCTATTTCCCTCTTGGATCGCAATCTAGGCGGGGGGTTGGGCATCATGTTGGATGATGTCCTAGCTGGAATATTTGCTGCAGTATTGCTCTATGCGCTGTGGTGGTCAGATCTATTGTTGTGGATTAATTAGGAAGTGGCTATGGCGGGTTTGGCTCGTTGGACGGTATCTATTGTTTTTTTGGTTTTCAGTCTCAACTGTTTTGCTCAACCTAATGTGCGCGTAGTGGGTTTATTTCCGAATGCTGCGGTGCTGAGTATCGATGGTCAGCGCACTTTAGTTAAAG
>JAAYTE010000137.1 GCA_012518175.1 Gammaproteobacteria bacterium
CCCGTGATGGATTATTGGAAGAGCATGCGCCACTGGAGCCGTTGGCTTTATTTGAGCAGTGGTTTGCCAATGCAATTGTTACTGAGCAGCCGCCAGTTGAGCCTAACTCTATGATGCTGGCCACAGTCGATAGCGCCGGGCAGCCTCATTGCCGAGTGCTTCTGCTAAAAGGTTTGGATGCGCGCGGTTTTGTTTTTTACAGCAACTACGACAGTGCTAAGGGGCAGCAATTGCAGGCGCAACCTGTTGCAGCCATGACTTTTTTTTGGCCGGCGTTAGAGCGTCAAGTGCGCATCGAGGGAGCTGTTGAGCGGGTCAGCGCTGCTGAGTCAGATGCATATTATAATGTGCGACCTCTGGGGAGCCGTTTAGGTGCCTGGGCATCTGAGCAAAGTCAGCCGCTAAGCGGCCGTTACGCGCTGGAGGAAGCCCTAGCAATGGTTGAGCAGCGTTATGCGGGCAATGAACAACCGCCACGCCCAGAACATTGGGGTGGCTATCGTTTATTGCCGCAGCGTATCGAGTTTTGGCAAGGGCGCACTTGCCGTCTACATGACCGCTTGAACTATCAGTTACAGTCTGATGGGCAGTGGCGTAGGGAGCGCTTAGCGCCCTAGTTAGGGTGCTGTGGGCGCTTCAGGCTGTTGCGATTCGGGCTGATATTGCGCAGCTGCACTTTCTAGCCAGCCTTGCAGCTGTGCTTTTTTAACCTTTAGTGTTTTGGCTTCAGCCAGCTTTTGCAGCATATACGCTTGCTTTTGCGCATCATTGGGTGCCATGGATAAAGCCAGGTCACGATTGATCCAGCGCTTAATGTTCACATACAGCCACCAGTGAAAATAGAGTCCTGAAAGTGTAGCGATAGCGACAATGAAATAATCCATGGCATCCTCGAAGTTGCTGGTAAGATTTAAAAAATATAGTTATCGTGTATGTATATTTGTATTAAGGAGCGTTTCTAATGCGTAAGTCTATTGTTTTTGCGACAGCTTTTACAGCATTTACCCTGCTGTTAACTGGTTGTGCATCAAGCTTAACCGGTGACACTTACTCACGCGCTGATGCGCGCAAAGTACAAACCATTCGTATGGGGACCATTGAGTCACTGCGTCCAGTACGCATTGAAGGTACAAAAACGCCAATTGGTGCCGGTGCCGGTGCTGCGGTTGGTGGTATTGCTGGTAGTACCATTGGTGGTGGTCGTGGCAGTGCTGTGGCAGCTGTAATTGGTGCGGTAGCCGGTGGTTTAGCCGGTGCTGCTGCTGAGGAAGGTCTTACACGCACACAGGGCGTAGAAATTACTGTCCGTGAAGATGACGGTGCACTACGTGCTTATGTGCAAGCAGTCGAACCTAACCAAGTGTTCCGCATTGGTCAGCGCGTGCGCATTACCAGTGTCAATGGTCAGAGCCGCGTAGCGCCTTAAACTGCAATAAGTCACTGCTGTTTAATACGCCCTGAGTGCCAGTTATTGTGCTCAGGGCGTTTTAATGTGTGTGGCTGAGTATCGCAATCTGCAGTTAAAGCTTGCTTGTCTAATTTGGTAATATATTACTTACAGACAAGGTTACGTTTGTGTTGGATAATCCGTTTTTTAGTAATACGCTGGGTGTCTCCTGTTCGTCCGGCAGAACAACATGGAGGCTGTTGTGATTTTGTTAACATTGGTTTTTACGCCGTTTTTTGCCGCAATAATGCCGTTTTTTGCCGGACAACGCGGACGCACCTGGATAGCCTTAGCTGCAGCAATCGTACCTATGCTGTGTTTGGGTTTGCTTCTGAGTCAGACCTCACAGGTCTTAGCTGGCGAGGTCATCAGTGTTAAATATGCCTGGGTTACGCAGCTTGGGCTTAACTTAAGTTTTCGGTTAGATGGCTTAAGTTTTCTCTTTGCTATTTTAATTTTAGGGATTGGCTTACTGGTCATTCTCTATGCCCGCTATTACCTCTCAGAGAATGAGCGCGTCGCACGCTTCTTTGCCAGTCTTTTACTGTTTATGGGTTCAATGCTGGGCTTAGTGATGGCCAGCAACCTATTGCTCATGGTCATGTTCTGGGAGCTGACCAGCCTTTCTTCGTTTTTACTCATTGGTTTTTGGAATCAGCAAACCGCTGCTCGACAAGGCGCGCGCATGGCTTTAGCGGTCACCGGTGGCGGCGGCTTGGCGTTATTGGCAGGGGTGCTGGTGATTGGCCATGTGGTTGGTAGCTATGAGCTGACGGAGGTTTTGGCTGCTGGCGATACCCTGCGCGCCAGTGCGTTATACCCGGTCGCTTTAGTGTTGGTATTGCTGGGCGTCTTTACTAAGTCAGCACAGTTTCCTTTCCATTTTTGGCTGCCACATGCCATGTCGGCGCCCACTCCAGTGTCTGCTTATTTGCACTCGGCAACCATGGTTAAGGCCGGGGTGTTCTTGTTGGCCCGCTTGTACCCTTTATTGTCTGGTACCGATTGGTGGTTCTATTTGGTCACCTTCACCGGACTGACCACATTGTTAGTGGGCGCGGTTACAGCCTTGTTTCAGTATGACCTTAAAGGCTTGCTGGCGTATTCCACCATCAGTCAGCTGGGTTTAATCACTTTACTGTTCGGCTTAAACTCGGATTTAGCTCCAGTGGCAGCGATTTTCCACATTATTAACCACGCAACTTTTAAAGCTTCGTTGTTTATGGCGGCAGGGATCATTGATCATGAGACCGGTACCCGTGATATGCGGCGACTGAACGGTTTGTGGAAGTATATGCCGCACACTGCGGTGCTGGCGATGGTGGCGTCGTCGGCAATGGCTGGGGTACCGCTACTCAATGGCTTTATCAGTAAGGAAATGTTCTTCTCAGAAACCTTACATCAGGATTTGCTGGGTAGTTTTAGTTGGTTACTGCCAACCATGGCCACTATTGCTGGGGCCTTTTCCGTGGCTTACTCGCTGCGCTTTATCCATGATGTGTTCTTTAATGGCACACCGATTAATTTGCCCAAGTTTCCACCCCATGAGCCGCCGCGCTATATGAAAATACCGGTGGAAGTTTTGGTGTTCTGCTGCTTATTGGTGGGTATCGTACCGGCGTTGTCCATTGGGCCGCTGCTGGCTGTGGCGGCGCAAGCCAGTTTAGGTCACGCTTTACCGCATTATGACTTAGCTATTTGGCATGGCTTTAATATGCCCCTGTTGATGAGTTTCATTGCTTTGTTGGGTGGTTTAGGGATTTATTCGCAGCGGGCTTTCTTGTTCCGCTGGTATGACGGTTTACCTGATATCAATGGGCGCTATGTGTTTGAAAATACCGTGCGCTTTTTATACGGTTTTGTTTCGCGCTCTTTATCCTATCTAGAAAATGGCTCGCTGCAGCGCTATATCAGTTTCTTGTTGATTGCAGTGATTGTCATGTTAACGGTCTGGCTGACGCCGCTGTCACAGATCACAGGAGAGTTGGCCTTAAC
>JAAYTE010000138.1 GCA_012518175.1 Gammaproteobacteria bacterium
CGTCAAATCAGGTGAGTATGAGTGTGTTGACTTCTACTACTGCACCAAGCAACTATAAATCAGTTGCTCTAAAGCGTAGTTATCAGTAACGCAAAGCTCCAGCATCGGCAACGGTGGTGGAGCTTTTAGTCCGGTATATTGGCTAGCCATTGGCATCCTGGCCACAGTGCAGTTTTACACCCTCGCCGCCCTGTTGCGCTTAAGCGCCCGCTTACTGCGTTGCAAACCTGTGGTTATTGCTTCCATGCAGTAACCTTCAGCCCGCAGCTGCAGCGCTCTGAATATTGGGCGCTGCATTTGCTTATTCTAGCTTGGCAAACGAACTCTTAACCCATCTGCACGTCAGACTTGTAGTGAGATGATGAAGAGGTTTATGTGTTTAGAGTTTTAATTATGACTGCCTTGCTGCTGGCTCAACCATTGGCGCACGCGCGCAGCTATGTGGATGGCCACCTGCACTATGTGGACTTTTTTCAAGAGTCCGAAGGCATGCCAGCTTTATTAAGCGCTATGGATCAAGGCAAAATCAGCCACGCCGCCATTATGGGCATTCCTGTGGCGAAGAAATGGCACGAAGATGAGCCGAAAAAACCACGCTATTATGCGGGCGATGATGCTGATCTGTACTGGTATAGCGCCACTGATTTCTATTTACGTGAAGCCATCCAGAAACTAAAACCCGAACAGCAACAACGCTTCTTGCCTTTCTTATCTGGTTTTAATAGCAGCGACAAAAACGCAGCAGCGCACATCCGCCGTACTTTAGACATGCACCCAGGTTTTTGGCAAGGCATTGGCGAGGTGTTTACCCGCCATGACGATGTCACTGCGCTGATGCAAGGCAGCACGCCACGGGCCAATAACGAAGCCATGCTGAAAGTCTATCGCGTCGCTGCTGAGTATGATTTACCGGTCTTACTGCACAGCAATATCACCTCCAAGCGCGAACGTAACCCGCTCTATTTAGAAGAACTGGAAGAAGCCCTAAGCAAGAATACCGATGTGCGTTTTATCTGGGCCCATGCCGGCACCAGTATGGAGTTGCACCGTCACCAAGACGAATTGGATTTTTTACTGCCGCTGGTGCAGCGCTTACTGAACGAGCACGATAACCTTTATATTGATTTGTCCTGGACTTTACTGGAGCCGTATTTGCTCGACGCAAAGGGCCAACCAAACCCTGAATGGCTCGCACTGTTTGAGGCCTACCCAACACGCTTTGTGCTCGGCAGTGATGTGGTTGGGCGCTTTAATAATCTAGGCAACATCATCCAAGGTTTTGACCCAGTGCTGGATGCTTTGCCTGCAGATGTCGCACAAGCCATCGCTGTAGATAATTTTCTGGCATTAACCCCAAAGCAACGAAACAAATAAGGTTTTGCATCACCACGCAATGCCTTAGCTAACGAGTTATTTTCGCCGCAACTAAACGTGCTTGCGGCGCTCGGAGCGTTGCACTCTGAGTTGCTCTTCATCCACTTCGGCTAACACCTCACAAACATACTCAATGTGCGCATTGGACAAACTCCGTGCTTGCTCAGCTTCACCTGCTTTGATGGCTTGGTACAGAGCTCGATGCTGCTCAAGCAACATCGTACGGGTTTCGCTACGCTGCGGGTACATGCCACCAATATTGGTGGTGACATTACCGCGTAACAGGTCGAATAAACCACGAATTGTGTGCAATAGCACCACATTGTGGCTGGCTTCAGCGATGGCTAAATGAAAACGCGCATCGGCCAACCCTTCTTCCACACGACAGCCTTCTACTGAGTTTTCATAGCAGACTTCGAGCTGGGCAAGTGCAGCTGCTAAGCGTTCATGATCCGACGGAGTGGCACGCAACGCCGCATAGTACGCACAAGCACCTTCGAGGGTATGCCGAAACTCCAGCAAGTCTTTCTGTGCGTCGGGCTTTTCAGCCAACAAAGCCAGCAGCGGATCACTGAAAGTTGCACCCACTTCCTTACAGACGTAGTTGCCACCGCCTTGACGACTGATCAACAACCCTTTCGCCACAAGTTTTTGAATTGCTTCACGCAGTGACGGACGTGAGACGCCAAACTGCTCAGCTAACTTTCGCTCCGCTGGCAGACGCTCACCGGCTTGCAAAACCCCTTCTAAAATCATCGTTTCCAGTCGTTCAACAATGTCGTCCGACAAACGGCGCTGCTGTATATGTGCAAAGCTCATGATTCTCTTCTTACCTTATGAAAACAGCGATAAAGGGCGCTTAGGTTAACACAGCAGTCCTTGTTCAACAGCGCACAACTGGCCTTAAGAACGACTTCAACAACACCTTGGCAACTAAAGTATTAGACAAGATATTTGACAGTTACTGCTCCGCGTATTTAACTTACAAAAAACAGACTGTAAACTGGTCTTACCAATTTATTCAGAATAACAACAAAGAGCTTAATATGATGCCCAATTCAACTCCTCCCCACTCTTATCGCGTTAGCCGCATAGTTCAGCTGCAGTTAGTGGGGTTGAACCATGTCATCTAGCCTACTTGCACTGTTAGCTTTCTCGCCGATTTTACTCGCCGCTATCTTACTGATTGGTTTGCGTTGGCCAGCTCGACGAGCAATGCCTTTGGTGTTTTTATTTACAGTCTCTATTGCTCTGTATTTCTGGGAGATGAGCCTTAATCGAATTTTAGCTTCAAGCCTGCAGGGCCTAGTGATTACTGCTGGTGTGCTGTGGATTATTTTTGGTGCAATTTTAATGCTCAATACCCTCAAACACTCTGGTGCGATTCAATCGATCCGTGCTGGTTTTATTACTATCAGCCCTGACCGTCGCGTACAAGCGATTATTATTGCATGGTTATTTGGCAGTTTTATTGAGGGCGCATCAGGTTTTGGCACTACGGCTGCGATTGCTGCCCCGCTACTGGTGGCGATTGGTTTCCCAGCCATGGCAGCATTGATGCTCGGCATGTTAGTGCAAAGTACACCAGTCTCTTTTGGTGCGGTTGGCACACCAATAATAATTGGTATTACCGGTGGTCTCGATAGTGATGCAGTCAGCGCGCAACTCTTAGCCAATGGCTCTGACTGGCCCGCTTTTATCCAGTTGATCACCAGCCAAGTGGCCATTATTCATGCCATCGTTGGTACCGTCATGCCTCTCATTATGGTGCTCATGTTGACCCGGTTTTTTGGTCAAGAAAAAAGCTGGAAAGCAGGCTTTGCCATACTGCCATTCGCC
>JAAYTE010000139.1 GCA_012518175.1 Gammaproteobacteria bacterium
CCCATTAATGAGAACATCACAGCCCGCGAAGTGCGCCTGATTGGTGCGGAAGGTGAGCAGATCGGGGTCGTCTCGATTGATGAAGCTCTGGCCGCGGCTGATGAAGCAAAGTTGGACTTAGTTGAGATTTCTGCGGATGCATTGCCGCCTGTCTGTCGCATCATGGACTACGGCAAGCACCTGTTTGAGAAAAAGAAACAAGTTGCTGCTGCGCGTAAGAATCAAAAGCAGATTCAAATTAAAGAAATTAAGTTTCGACCAGGGACGGAAGACGGGGATTATCAGGTAAAACTACGCAACCTGATACGTTTCCTAGAAGATGGGGATAAAGCCAAGGTTTCATTGCGATTCCGCGGCCGAGAGATGGCCCACCAGGAGCTGGGAATGGAGTTGTTGAAGCGGGTTGAAGGTGACCTTGCTGAATACGGCACCGTTGAACAGCATCCTAAGATGGAAGGACGCCAGTTAATAATGGTCCTCGCCCCCAAAAAGAAAAAATAACCCCCTAGGGCAGCGGCAGGCCTTAAGGTTATGCGTATCAATCTGAATGCGGAGTATTCAACATGCCAAAGATGAAAACGAAAAGCGGCGCTAAAAAGCGCTTTAAAGCGACAGCAAATGGTTTCAAGCATAAACACGCTTTCAAGAGTCACATCTTGACCAAAATGACAACAAAACGTAAACGTCAACTACGTGGTACATCGATGATGCACCCAAGCGAAGTTGCTCGCGTTGAACGCATGTTGCGTGTTCGTTAATTTAGGTCTGGATAAATAAAGGTAATATTTTATGGCTCGTGTAAAACGTGGTGTGTTAGCCCGCCGTCGTCACAAAAAAATCTTGAAACTTGCTAAAGGTTACTATGGAGCGCGTTCACGCGTCTTCCGCGTAGCTAAGCAAGCGGTTATTAAGGCTGGTCAGTACGCATACCGTGACCGTCGTCAGCGTAAACGTCAATTCCGTGCTTTGTGGATTGCTCGTATCAATGCTGGTGCACGTATCAATGGTTTGTCTTACAGCCGTTTCATTGCTGGCTTGAAAAAGTCTTCAATCGAAATCGACCGTAAAGTACTGGCTGACTTAGCAGTAAACGAAAAAGCAGCATTTGCTGCAATTGTTGAAAAAGCTAAGTCCGCTTTGGCCTAAGTTTTTAAACATTGCGACATGCGTTTTTTGATAAGGGAAGGGCTCAGGCTCTTCCCTTATTTCGTATAGAATCCCAATTTTATAAGTTATAGCAAGAGCACCTTGCAAAGCGCGCGGGCTGTGTTTTGCAAGGTCCTCTGGAGTAATGTATGGATAATCTTGATGCGCTGGTGCAGCAGGCGTTAGCAGCCGTAGCACAAAGCGAAGAGTCGCAAGCGTTAGAGCAACTGCGTGTTCACTATTTAGGTAAAAAAGGTGAAATCACCCAGCTGATGAAGCAACTGGGTAAATTGTCAGCTGAAGAGCGCCCGCAAGCCGGCGCCCTGATCAATGCTGCCAGAGAGCAGGTGCAAACAGCTTTAGCAGAGCGTAAACAGTTTTTAGATAACCTTGCGTTAGAGAAAAAACTTGCCGCGGAAACCCTTGACGTCACTCTCGCTGGTCGCGGCCAACAAAGCGGTGGCTTACACCCAGTCACCCGCACCCTTGAGCGCATCGAGCAGTTTTTTAGCAAAATCGGCTACGGTATTGCTGAAGGCCCTGAAGTTGAAGATGATTATCACAACTTTGAAGCCTTGAATATTCCTGGTCATCACCCCGCGCGGGCGATGCATGACACCTTCTACTTCAATGCCAATATGCTGCTGCGCACTCACACTTCACCTGTGCAAGTGCGCACCATGGAAGCACAGCGCCCGCCGATTCGTATTGTTTGCCCAGGCCGCGTCTACCGCTGTGATTCTGATATCACTCACTCGCCAATGTTCCACCAAGTAGAAGGCTTGCTAGTTGATCAAGACATTAGCTTTGCTGATTTGAAAGGCACTATCGAAGAGTTTTTGCGGGTGTTCTTTGAGAAAGATTTAGGCGTGCGTTTCCGCCCTTCGTTTTTCCCCTTTACGGAGCCGTCCGCTGAGGTGGATATGCAGTGCGTGATGTGCAATGGCGAAGGATGCCGCGTGTGCAAGCAAACCGGTTGGCTGGAGGTTATGGGTTGCGGCATGGTGCACCCCAATGTCTTACGTATGTCGGGCATTGACCCAGAAGAGTTCCAAGGCTTTGCCTTTGGTATGGGCGTTGAGCGCTTGGCCATGCTGCGTTATGGCGTAAATGATTTGCGTCTGTTCTTCGATAACGATCTAAGGTTTTTAAGCCAGTTTAACTAGATCGATACCCTTTTAAGTTTAGGAGAACAGTATGAATTTTAGTGAACAGTGGTTACGTAGTTTAGTTGATCCGCAAGTTGCCCGTGACGAGTTAGTGGCGCGTTTATCCATGGCCGGTTTAGAAGTGGAAGCGGTCACTCCGGTGGCTGGAGAATTCAGTGGCGTGGTGGTGGGGGAGGTGCTCAGCGTTGAGCAGCACCCTGATGCCGATAAGTTAAAAGTTTGCCAGGTCAGTGATGCTGAGCAAACAGTACAAATTGTCTGTGGTGCACCCAATGTGCGGGCCGGTTTGAAAATACCTTTTGCCCGGGTTGGCGCGGTATTGCCAGGTGATTTTAAAATCAAAAAAGCCAAGCTGCGTGGTGTTGAGTCATTCGGCATGCTCTGCTCGGCCAGTGAGTTACAAATCAGCGATGAAAACGATGGTCTGCTCGAACTGCCCGCTGATGCGGTAGTGGGGCAGTGTGTGCGTGAGAGTCTGAATCTCAATGATGTCAGTATTGAAGTGGACTTGACCCCTAACCGTGGCGATTGTTTGTCATTGCAAGGCTTAGCCCGTGAAGTGGGAGCTTTATATAACGTGCCAGTGCAGTTGCCCGCGATTACCGCTGTGCCTGCCAGTCATGAGCAAACAGTTGCTGTTGAGTTGGCCGCAGTTGAGGCTTGTCCGCGCTACGCTGGCCGAGTCATTACTGGGGTTGATTTAACCCAGCCGACACCTGCGTGGATGGTTGATCGTTTGCAGCGCAGTGAGATTCGCAGCATTGATGCAGTGGTGGATGTCACCAACTATGTGATGTTGGAGTTAGGTCAGCCGCTGCATGCCTTTGATTTAGCGCAAATCCACGGCGGTATTTGTGTGCGCATGGCGCAAGACAATGAGGCAATCACTTTGCTGGATGGCCAAGAGATTAAGCTCAAAGCCAATACTTTAGTCATTGCTGATCAGCAGCGCGCATTGGCGATTGCCGGTGTGATGGGTGGTGAAGACAGCGGCGTCGAAGTGGGTAAAACTACAGATATCTTCCTTGAAAGTGCCTTCTTTGAGCCGATAGCTATTGCTGGTAAAGCCCGCTCTTATGGCTTGCATACCGATGCGTCACACCGTTTTGAGCGTGGCGTAGATTGGCAGCTACCTGCGCAAGCCATTGAGCGTGCCACAGAGTTATTGCTCAGCATAGTGGGCGGCAGTGCAGGGCCGGTTGTAGTCACAGAAGATACGCAGCATTTACCACAAGTTGCGCCGATAACCTTACGTGCGCAACGGGTTGAACAGATGTTTGGCCTCACCTTAACCGATGTGCAAATTGAAAGTTTGCTTGCGCCTTTAGGTTTACAGCTCACTGCACAAGGTGCTGGGGTGTGGAGTGTGGCAGTTCCAAGTCATCGCTTTGATATCAGCATTGAAGTGGATCTGCTGGAAGAAATTGGCCGCTTGTATGGCTATGATCAGTTACCGGTACGCTACCCAGCGGCACGCTTAGCACCGCAAGCGCAGGCTGAAGCGCAAGCGCGTTTGCCGGAACTGCGCCGTTTGTTAGTGGCCCGTGGTTACCAAGAAGCCATTACCTATAGCTTTATTGAGCCGCAGTTGTTTAGCGCATTTCATCCTGAGCTAAAGGCGCTGACGCTAGCTAACCCAATTTCTGCTGAATTATCAGTGATGCGTGCTTCTTTATTGCCAGGTTTGCTGAAAGCTTTGCAGCACAACCTCAACCGTCAGCAAGATCGTGTGCGCTTATTTGAAAGTGGCCTGCGTTTTGTTGGGCAACTGGATGACCTCAAGCAGGAGCGTATGCTCGCTGGGGTTATTACCGGCGCACGTTTACCTGAGGTTTGGACGCACGGCAGCGATAACGTTGATTTTTATGACATCAAAGGTGATGTTGAAGCTTTACTTGGCGCCGCTGGTGATAGCGACAGTTACACTTTTGTTGCCTGCCAACAGCATGCCTTTCACCCAGGCCAGTGCGCAGGCATTGAGCGCAATGGTGAGGTCGTAGGGTATGTGGGTACTTTGCATCCGCAGCTGGCTACTGAGTTGGATATTGATCAGCAAACACTGATGTTTGAAGTTCAATTGGATGCCATTAGTAGCGGTCGTTTGCCTGCTTTTAAAGAGTTGTCACGCTTCCCCGAAGTGCGCCGCGATTTGGCCTTAGTGGTGAAGGCTGAGGTGCCGGCCCAGCAACTTATGGAAGCCATGCGCAGTGCTGCCGGAGAGTGGTTGACGCAGATACGTCTATTTGATGTCTATCAAGGTAAGGGCGTAGAGGAAGGTTGCAAAAGTTTAGCAGTTGGCTTGACCTGGCAGCATCCTTCACGCACTCTAACTGATGATGAGGTCAGCGCTGCAACACAAGCGATTTTAACCTTGTTGTCAGATCAGTTTGCGGCAATCTTGAGGAAGTGAGTATATGGGGGCTTTAACGAAAGCAGAAATGGCCGAACACCTGTTTATGGAGATCGGCCTCAATAAACGTGAAGCTAAAGAGTTGGTGGATACCTTCTTTGAAGAGATTCGTTTAGCCCTCGAAAACAATGAGCCGGTCAAGTTGTCCGGCTTTGGTAACTTTGAGTTGCGCGATAAAAGTCAGCGTCCAGGACGTAACCCGAAGACTGGCGAAGAAATACCCATTAGCGCTCGTCGCGTGGTAACTTTTCGTCCAGGGCAAAAGCTACGTGATCGAGTAGAGACCTATGCTGGAACCTAGTCATAATCATGAACTACCAGCCATTCCGAATAAGCGCTACTTCACCATAGGTGAGGCCAGTGAGTTGTGCGCTGTTAAACCCCATGTTTTGCGCTATTGGGAGCAGGAGTTTGAACAGTTGGCTGATATTAAGCGCCGTGGGAATCGTCGCTACTATCAGCGCCATGATGTGCTAATGATTCGTCAAATCCGAGGCTTGCTGTATGAGCAAGGCTTTACTATTGGTGGTGCTCGTCAGCGCTTATCGAGTAGTGAAGTGCGCGATGAAAGCAGCCAGTCCAAGCAAATTATTCGACAAATGATTTCCGAGCTTGAGGATGTGCTACAACTGCTGCGTAGTTAGGCAAGAGAGTTAAGCTCTTAGCTTAGGGATAGCAGGTGAAGCGCCTGCGGGTGTTACATGTTTGATGTGATAAGTCTTAAGAAACTATAAAAAACACCTTATCATTTAATTAGCATCAAAAAGAGGATGCCGCGTGTCATCAGTCACTATTGTCGTATTCATTCTCGTAGGCATTGTTGCTCTGTTTTTGATTGGCTATATCAATCATTTGCTTGAAAAGTCGAAGTTGGATAAAGCTCGGCG
>JAAYTE010000140.1 GCA_012518175.1 Gammaproteobacteria bacterium
CTGCATGCTATTTATTTATTAATAAACGCCTGCAGAAAATATCATACAGCTGCACTCTGTTCTTTTATTGCGGCTGGATACCATAGGTCTGCAGCGCGGTAATAACTTCAGCTAAGGGCAACCCTACCACAGCGCTGTAACTGCCTGAAATAGCACTGACAAATACGCCACCTTTGCTTTGAATACCGTAGCCGCCAGCCTTGTCGAGCTGCTCACCAGTCTGCCAATACCAATCAATTTCCTTGCTGGTAATGGAGCGAAAGAACACTGTCGTGTTAACCCGCTGTACTCGAATTTGTTCTGCAGTTTTGATGGCAAAAGCAGTCATCACCACATGGGAGCGCCCTGACAAAGCGCGCAACATTGTCTGCGCTTGGTTTTGATCGGCCGGCTTGCCGAGTATGTCATCTTCCAGAACGACAATGGTATCAGCCGCTAAAACCACCGCATGCTCATCAGCGGCTATGCTCTGGTAACCTGCTTCAGCTTTTTCTTTAGCTAAACGCTCCACATAAGCTGTCGGCAACTCGTTGGGACGTTGACTTTCGTCTATGGTGATATCCAATACGGTAAAATTAATATCTGTCTGCGCGAGTAACTCGCGGCGTCTTGGCGATGTGGAAGCTAAGTACAACGTCATGCGTTTTAACCTATTTGGAGAATCTATTATTTTCAATCTATGCATAAAGCCAGAGCCGTTTGCACACTCTACCAGATCAAGGCACAAGGCTTTCACTGGCTACTATAGGGCAAAACAAGCGACTCTGGCTCTAGTTACATCCCAGTAATGTGCTTAGCTGATTAAGCTCTGTGGAATATTGCCACCGTTTTCAGCAATACGCGCCAACACTGTTTTATGCAGCCACATATTCATTTTTGCCGAATCATCCATAAGCTCAGCTGGGCAATTAAGCTCTACTGCTAACTCTTTGCGAGCACTAAAGCTGCTGTCTAGATCAAGCAATTTGAGCAAGTCCACAATAGATACACGCCAATTTAGCTTCTGTGTGCTCGCTGCCTCACGCTCTTCCAATTGCGTAATAACATCAACTACAGTGATCGCTTCAGGCGTGGATACTGCTGCGCTAGTTGGCGCTGCTGTGGGGTTTTCTACTTCGTCTGCTGCAGCCGCTTGTGCTTGTCCAATGCCAAGCTTAGAAAGAATACTGTTGAAAAATCCCATATGTTGCTCCTTTTTAGTTTTATTCATAACAATACTGCCATGATCTTTTAGCGTACGCTGCACAGCCTAACTAAAGGCTTCTAGGCAGATTATCCTATTATGCTGTGTTTCTTATCTACAATTGCAATTATCAGATAAATGCTGCTTAAGGTCACCCTTTTCTCGGTATTTTGCTGCTTATATAGCTAATATGTATGTGTCGACTGATTTTCCGGAGTCTGTAATGGAACGTGTAGTAATTCTTGTGGATGTACAAAATATTTATTACACCGTACGCCAAGGCTTTGCCGCGGGCTTCGATTACAACCGTTTTTGGCAACTGGCCGCAGGTGGCCGTGAAGTGATCAAAGCCATTGCTTACGCGACAGATCGTGGTGATGCGAAGCAGCGCCAATTTCAAAATATTTTACGTGCCATTGGCTTTGAAGTGAAACTCAAACCCTATGTCCAGCGCAGTGATGGCAGTCGCAAAGGTGATTGGGATGTGGGCATTAGCGTGGATGCGATGCAATACGCTAACTTAGCCGATGTGGTGGTACTTGCTTCTGGGGATGGCGACTTTGCGGTGTTGCTTGAGCGCCTGCATGAGTTGTTTGCGGTAAAAACTGAAGTATTTGCTGTTGAAGAGTTTACTGCGTTGTCACTGATCCGCGCAGCATCCAGCTTTACGCCCATCGCCGGTGATTTGATCCTCAGCAGATAGCCCAGCACTGTTCTTATCCACTCTGGCACTAAAAGTACCTGCTCTTACGCGAAACCGATCAACACTGCTGGCTAAGTTTTTTACAGCTCAGGTTAAGAGTCCTACCGTTAAACTGCTATGCGCCTTTACAGCTTTTAACACACAAAAGCGCAAGCTAGTTATAACTGTGCTGGCTAAAAAAATATAACCAGGGAACATTTTGCTATAAATGCGACTCTGTATGCTTAAGCTCTATGATTTTGCTGCTGCTCTGTTTTGTGTGCAGTAGCCTTGGTGTTGGTCTAAAAAAAAGAAGAGGCATGTATGCGTAAATCAATTATAAAACCCATGGTAGCGACCACATTTAGTGCGTTGCTGATTTTTGAACTGGCGGGCTGCGGGACTATTATTTACCCAGAGCGACGCGGGCAAACCGGTGGAAAAATTGACCCTGCGGTAGTGATTATGGATGGCATTGGCCTGCTATTTTGGGTCATTCCTGGTTTAGTTGCCTTCGCTATTGACTTTGCAACAGGTGCAATTTACACATCTTCTGGGCGTTACTCTGTAGCCCCTGAAGCCTTGAAACCGGCCATTGATGAAAACGGCAGAATTGATACTGTGCAACTGCAAGAAATCATCAAGCAACAGACCGGTCAAAACATTCCATTTAACCACCCCAATATCCAGCAGCAAGATAGCTCAACGGAGCTGCTCAGCCAGCTCAACATTGTGCCCCAAGCTTAAGCTCTAAGCGCGCCCTGCACGCTCTGGGTAGGTGAGCGCGCCTAGGTCAGCGGCAGAATATACAGCTGACCTTTAAAGCCTTGCTGACGCAAGCCCTTTTGCTGCTCGGTGTTATGCAGCATGTAGCGTTTAACAGGCGCTGCTGCAACTAATTGCTCCGCATATGCACTTACTCCCGCACATAAATGCAGCTGCTCTGCTGGCTGGTTTAGATCATTGGCGTTGCGTAACAAGCTCTCGTAACTGGGCAGCATAATATGACTGTAATCACCGTGTAGCGCGATGCTTAAGCCAGCAGTATCGTAGTCGCCGAAGTAAATAACTGGTTTACCCGTGGCTGCAAATGCCTTAACTAAAGCTCTCCGCGCCCGACTCTCTAAGCCATCACCGCGATAAATCACCAAAGCCTGCTGAGCCAGCTCAGGCAAGCTATAGCGCTGTGGGTGGTGACTAAAGTACTGATAGAAACTATCGAGATTTTCCACCACCACTAAGCTGGGAAAAACACTGAGTTCGAGGGTTTGCCAGTCAATATCCATAACCCATTGGCTGGGCGCTGCACTAACCCACTCAGGAAAATAAGCCCCGCAGTTGGCTTGAGCCATAAGTACACGCCGCTCCTTAGGCGTCAAACCAACGCTTTTATGCTCGACTTGGCTGCTGTCACTTTGAGCAAAGCGGTCTTGCTGGCGAATATCGTCATCTAAGCGGTGCAAGCCAAGCTCTTGTAAAGTTTGCTCAATTCGCGCCAAGA
>JAAYTE010000141.1 GCA_012518175.1 Gammaproteobacteria bacterium
AAGAGTTCTCCATTCGTAATTAGCGAATGGGCGCCGTTTGCAAATATGCAGTTGTCGAGACAACTAGAAGGCAACTGTTTCGAGCCTGACAGGAGAATCCTGCTGCAGCGCCCCTCGAATCTGTTGGCGATCACGGCTGGGCCGTAATGCGCGAGTGATTATAGCGAGGCTTTGGCATTTGCCCAAGGGGTTAGCAATGAAGAATTTGTTTTGTATGGGGTAATTTGTATTAAGAAACCGCTGAATAACTACCTGCGTAGCTATCATTGCGTTAAAAACGTACTCAAAATGCTCATTTACTCGGTGTAAACTGCGCTTTCTCGTACGTTTTTGCCTTGTGCTAGCGTCCTCGGTAACGTTATTCAGAGGCTTCTTAAGGTAGCCATTCAAACGATAAAAATAATGAATGCAGGAGTAACTATGACAATTGCTTATTGGTGTGTGTTAGTGAGTATTTTGCTGCCATATATTTCTACGGTGTGGGCTAAAGCTAGTGCTGGAGGGTTTGCGCCGAAACATAATCATGATCCACGGGCTTTTTTAGCTACTGCGCAAGGGATGGCGCGGCGGGCAAATAGTGCTCAGCAAAATGGTTTTGAAATTGCCCCAGCTTTTTCTGCTGCGGTAATTATTGCTCACTTAGCCGGAGGTGCTGAACAAGGGTTGCTAGATCAACTGGCGATCACCTTCGTTTTGAGTCGTGTGTTGTATACTCTGTGCTACATCGCGGACTGGGCAGTATTGCGCTCCTTGGTGTGGTTTGTTGGAGTCGGTTTGATTGTCAGTTTATTTGTTGTGGCTGCCTAAGTTTGCCGTAATTTATGCATTAATTGACCTAACTGTTGCATTGCTTGCTCGCTAGGCTCATCCCAAGGATGGCCATAGCTCAGACGAATACAGTTTTTAAAGCGCTGAGTTGCTGAAAAAATAGGTCCCGGCGCTAAGCTGATGCCTTGGTGCAAGGCTTGTTGGAACAGGGTTAGAGAATCAATATTATTCGGCAATTCAAACCACAAGAAGTAACCACCTGTAGGTCTGGTGACGCGTGTTCCGCTTGGGAAATAGCGCTCAGCAGCATTCAGCATGGCGGCTTGTTGGTTTTCTAAAGCATGGCGTAGACGGCGCAAGTGCAGATCGTAGCCGCCATGCTGTAAGTAGTCAGCTAAGGCGGCTTGAGATGGAATGGAAGGTGAAATAGTCGTCATCAAGCGCAGACGCTTGATCTGCTCAGCAAAGCGTCCGGCCGCGACCCAGCCCACGCGATAACCCGGTGCTAAACATTTTGAGAACGAACTGCAATGCATGACTAAACCACTGCGATCATAACTTTTGATCGAGCGTGGCGTAGTGCTGGTGAAATACAGTTCTGCATACACATCATCATCAATGAGTGGCACTTGATATGTGCGAATAAGTTCGTAGAGCGCCTGCTTTTTCTCTACATCCATGCTGGCACCGATGGGGTTTTGTAAATTGCTCATCAACCAGCACACTTTGATTGGCAGACTGGCTAGAGCCGTTTGTAAGCTGACTAAATCAATGCCTTCACGTGGATGCACAGGTATTTCTACGGCTT
>JAAYTE010000142.1 GCA_012518175.1 Gammaproteobacteria bacterium
GTGCCTTTAGACGCGCTGTATACCGAAGGTTATTTGGCCTTTGCATTTCGCCGTACGTATAGCCGCTTAAGAGAGATGCAATTAGAAAGCTTTGCAAAGTAAGGCGTTTTGCTTTGTTATAGTGCTTATTATTTTATTCAGGGGGCGTGTGCTATGCAGATGGGTATTCGTCTGGTTGGTTTAGCCAGTTTTATTTTTTTAGCGGCGTGTGCATCTAACGCACCGGTTAACGAGCCGATGACAGCGCCCCGTGCGACGGCTTCAGCGGCATTTAATCCAGTGGCTGATGATGTGTTATTTCGGGCCATAGGTCTGGTCGGCACTCCCTATGTGTGGGGTGGCAACACGCCGTCTTCAGGTTTTGATTGCAGCGGTTTGATTAACTTTGTGTATAACGATGTAGCGGGTATTCGTTTACCGCGCACCACCCAGCAAATGCTGCAAATGCAAGGTCAGCGCGTGGCGCGCAATAGCCTGCGCAGTGGCGATATTCTTTTCTTTAGTACGGCTGGGCATGGTCGCGTCAGTCATGCGGGGATCTATGTCGGTGATGGGCGCTTTGTGCATGCACCTTCTTCTGGTGGTACTGTGCGCTTAGACAGCGTTGATTCTAAATATTGGAATAAAGCCTATTTACAGGCAAAACGCGTATTAAACAGCGAAACGCTAGTGGTTAATCCTTAGGTAAAACATTTAGGCTGCGGCTGTCTGTATGCCGTTTGTATTAAACAGTAAGAGAGTACATATGAGTGAGCAACAACAACCACGCATAGGCATTATTGGTACCGGCGCCATCGGCGGTTTTTATGGCTTGATGTTGGCAAGAGCTGGCTTTGAAGTGCATTTTTTATTGCGCAGCGAGTATGACGCGGTTAGCCGCAATGGCTTGCGGGTCAACAGCGCCGAGTATGGTGAGCTGGTCTTGCCTGAAGTACACGCATGGCAGGATGCAGCACAAATGCCCCAGTGTGACTGGGTTTTGGTTGGTGCAAAAACCACCAGTAATGCAGATTTAGCACCGCTGATTAATCAAGTGGCTGCCCCTGATGGAAAAGTGGTGTTATTGCAAAATGGGTTTGCCGTTGAAGAACAACTGCGCCCGCTGCTGCAGCAAAACTTACACTTGTTGGGTGGGCTGTGTTTTATTTGCGTACACCGCAGTGCCCCTGGCGTGATTGAGCATCAGGCGCAGGGCGGGGTGAACCTAGGTTATCATAGCGGCCCTGTGAGCAAAGAAGAGGGCTATGTTATTGCTCAGCAAGGGGCGGCATTATTTCAGCTAGCTGGGTTAGCTTCTAAGGCAATGCAGCACTTGGAAGAGGCGCGTTGGCAAAAGCTGGTGTGGAATATTCCTTATAATGGCTTGTCGGTACTGCTCAATAGCAATACTGCCGAACTGATGGCTAACCCTAGCAGTCGAGCTTTGATTGCTGACTTGATGACAGAAGTTATTGCAGCCTCTACGGCTTGTGGCTATCCGTTACCTGAGCAATTGGTGCAGGGTATGCTCAAGGTCACTGAGGCCATGCCGGCGTATTTACCAAGTATGCATCACGACTATAGCTTGCAGCGGCCAATGGAGTTACAAGCCATTTATCAAGCGCCTCTAGACGCTGCGCAGGCAGCTGGCTGTGCAATGCCTAAAGTGAGCATGCTGTTGCAAACTCTAGAGTATTTATCGGCTTAAGCTTGGTAGGTTGTGATGATGTCCATCGCTCGGTTGATGTGTTGCAGACGCTCCGTTGAACCACCTCGATCAGGGTGATGGCGACTGACTAGCTGGCGGTAATGGCTGCGTAAGTCTTTGCTACTGAGGCTGTGCAGTGGCTGCTCAATACCCAGCTCAGCTAAAGCCTCCAGCACAGCATCCGGAGGGTCAAGTTGGTTGCGGGTGTTGTTCAGCAATTGCTCTACTGCGGCACGATCAGTCGCAGTAAGGTTATTTAAATCTAAATAATATGCGCGCAATGGGTCATTTAAATTGAGCGCTTGAGTTGCGGCTGCGTAGTTGGTTGTCGCCGGCAAAAGCTGTATCAGTAGTGGGCTAATCTGTAGATCTTGCTCAGCTGCACGCAGAGTGTCGCGCAGCCGATACAGCCCATGAAAAAGCAAAAAATGCGTGCGAAATAGGCTTAATACATCACTTAAGTTCGCACCGATAAATAAAGGCTGCTGCAGTTGTTTGAGTTGTTGAATCAGCTGGTATTCACTCAGCCCAGCCGGATTGCTTTGCAAAACTCTTTGCAGGGTGGTGAGTAGGCCGGTTTTTTCTAAAATATCCACAAGATTGCACTCAATATATTCTCTAAATAAGCTTGAAACTAAATTGTTATTGTATGAGTCTATTGTGAGTGTCTTAACTAGACAATTAAACTCAATAGCAAGGATGAAAAAATGCGTAAATCAATCAAAACAGTACTCCTCTTATCCGCGTGCTTAGGCGGGTATATGGCTGTGGCCGCGGAAGCTACAGAAAACAATGATCAAATTGATCAAGCTATTTACCAGTGTGAGCGTGGTGTCGTGGTCCCCGTCACTTACCTCAATACCAGTAACGGTGGCTCTTATGCTGTTGTGCAGGTTGAAGGGCAGCAAGTTGCGATGAATATTGAGGTGAGTGCTTCAGGCGCACGCTATTTATCTATTGATGAGAAGCGCCCCTATAGCTGGCACACTAAAGGCAGCAGCGCTACATTGTTTTGGCAGCCTGCAGATGAGCCAGATAACAGCGTCATTCTGTTAAGCGAATGCAGCACTGGTGCAGAGATGTTTGCTGAAAATACCCAGTAAGCCGTTAGAGATACTAGGGTTTGTTGCACGTAACAGGTAAAATGGTTGTTTTACCTGTTACGGATCATGTCATGAGTAGTGTGTCAGTCAATCAGAAGAAGTTGCAGAAACGCTTACAGCGCCTCACCGGTGCAGCCGTAACTGATTTCAATATGATCGAAGATGGCGATAAAATCATGGTGTGCCTGTCCGGCGGTAAAGACAGCTACGCTATGTTGGACATGCTTGTGCACTTGCAAAAAGTCGCGCCAATTCAGTTTTCTTTGGTAGCGGTCAATATGGACCAGAAACAACCAGGCTTTCCTGAGCACGTATTGCCAGCTTACTTAGAGTCATTAGGCGTTGACTACCATATTATTGAAGAAGACACCTATTCTGTCGTCCAAGAAAAGTTGATGGCTGGTAAGAGTACCTGCTCTCTGTGCTCGCGATTACGCCGTGGCACCCTCTATACTTACGCTGATGAGATTGGTGCAACCAAGATGGCGTTGGGGCATCATCGTGATGACATTTTAGAAACATTTTTCTTGAACATGTTCTTTGGTGGCACCCTCAAAGCAATGCCGCCGAAACTGCTGTCGGATGACGGCCGTAATGTGGTGATTCGTCCATTGGCTTATTGCAAAGAAAGCGATATTGCCGAGTATGCCCAGCTGCAAGAGTTTCCTATCATTCCTTGCAATCTGTGTGGTTCGCAGGAAAATTTACAACGCCAAGTGGTGAAGGGCATGTTGCAAGAGTGGGAGCAGAAAACCCCAGGGCGTTTGGATATCATGTTCCGCGCTTTGCAAAATGTCGCACCTTCGCAATTGGCTGACCGCCAGCTTTTCGATTTCGCCAATTTAACCATTGATAATACTGCTCAGTCGCGCTTTCTCAATGTGCTGAGTGTATAGCAAGTCAAATTAATGGCGCAGCTGAGGCGGAAACTGGTGGCAGGTTGGGCAAAAACATAAATAAACCCGATATTCTTAATTGGCTTAGATATTGCATTAGCTATGTCAATAAGGGTTTATGCTTGGAGCACAACTATGGCAACCACTGATTTTTTATTACAGCCGGCAGCGCAGCCTTCGCGAGGGCAAGCTGGCTCAGCCGATCGAGCAGCTCATCAGCGTCCGACTGAAGCAGGATCTGCTTTCTCTGCAGTCTATGCACAACAACAGCAGCGCACAGCTAAGGCGCAGCAACAGCAAAGCCAGCAGGCACAGCAGCGCCAAACTGCTGTGCAGCAAGAGAAACAGCAGCAAGCTGCCCGCCAAGCAGCAGCAAAAACCGCTGCTCAACCCGCTAAAGAAAAGCCGCCAGCAGCCAGTAAACAACGCGCTGACACTCAAGCTGCGCGTTCTGAACACAGCGCCAAACCTGCAGAGCAGCCACAGCAATCAGAAGACGAAAAGGCTGTCAGTGCGCAAAGCGGCAAAGCTTTGCCGCAAGATGCCGAGCAGCAGGTTGTAGAAAATGACGATGAGTTGATTGATCCGCTGTTATTGTTGGCTATGGCTGCAACACCCTTTGCCTATGCTGATGAGGCTGCAGGGGATGCGGGTGACTCTGATTCTAAGCTGTTACTTGCCACCCGTACCGGACTCAAGCAAACGGATGAAACTCTAGAGGGTGAAGAGCTGCCGAGTACTGAGGACGAGGAGTTTCTTGTCGTGCAAAAGCAGACAGTGCAAAGCAAAGGCGAGTCTTCTGGCGATAAAGCGGCGCTACTGGGCAGCGCTCTGGGTAAAAGCAGTGAGCAACTCAGTGAAAAAAGTAGTACAGATAAAAACACTGCAGCGACTTTATTGGAGGGTGCAAAAGTAGCGCCCGAGACTTTGCTTAACAACAAAGCGGTCACTGCGACAGAAAGTATTCGTACTGATTTGCAGCAGCGCCAAGATTCTTTGCTGCCTAGTCAGCAAGTGCGTCAAGTACCAGGGCCAGCTGTCGCAATGCAGCAGCCGGGCTGGACGCAGCAAGTTACTGATAAAGTAATGTGGATGTCCGCGCAAAATCTGCAATCGGCTGAAATAAAGTTAGACCCAGCTGAGCTTGGGCGTTTAGATATTAAAGTGAATGTGGGGCAAGAACATACCCAAATCACTTTCACCAGTGCTCATGCCGGCGTACGTGACTCCCTTGAAGCACAAATGCACCGTTTACGCGAGATGCTCGCGCAGCAAGGCATGGCTGATGTGGACGTTAACGTCTCGGATCAGTCGCAACAGCAACATGCTGAGTCGGGTGAAAATTCCGCAACACAAGGACGCAGTGCTACAGCAGCCGAGGCAGGTGATGAAACTGTGCAGCATGTGACTGCTATTCAGGAGCAGCATGATGGCCGTTTGGGTTTAGTTGATTATTATGTCTAATCAATCCTGCATCCTATATTTAGGCTGTTAAACTGTTGGGCATAATATTTAGATAATGGTAAAAAAATGGCTAAACAACCTGAAACTCCAGAGCAAGCACTAGCAGCGCCGAAAAAAAACAAAATAAAAGTAATTGTGTTGGCAGCGGTTGCGTTGATTGCAGCAGTTGCTTTATCAGTTGCTGCGACGTTGTTTTTTTTAGGTGGCTCTACTGCAGAACCGGAGCAGGTGCAAGAGAGCAGCAGCAAGCAAAAAGCCATTTATGAAGTATTAGCGCCGGCCTTTGTCGTTAACTTTAAAAGCGAAGGTAAGCCGCGGTATTTGCAAGTCAGCGTCGCCTTAATGGCGCGTAATAAAGCCGACCTTGATGAGCTGAAAATTCATATGCCAACCTTACGCAATCAATTGGTGATGTTGTTTTCCAGTCAAGACTTTGAAGAGCTCAACACCTCATTAGGAGTGGAACTGCTTAAGCAAAAAGCCACCATCGCTGTACAGGAGTTGGCGTTGATTGAAGTGGGGAAACCCGTGGTTGAACAAGTGTTATTTACCAACGTAGTCATGCAGTAAAACCTTGATAGGAACGACTTAAAATGGCCGTACAAGATTTACTTTCACAAGATGAAATTGATGCCTTATTGCATGGTGTTGATGATGGTCTAGTGGATACTGATGACGAAGCCGTACCGGGCTCGATTAAGCAATACGACTTAACCAGTCAAGATCGTATTGTGCGTGGGCGTATGCCAACGCTAGAAATGATTAATGAGCGTTTTGCCCGCTATACCCGCATCAGTATGTTTAACCTGTTACGCCGTTCCGCTGATGTGTCTGTGGGTGGCGTACAAGTGATGAAGTTTGGCGAGTATGTGCACTCATTGTATGTGCCTACCAGTTTGAACTTGGTGCGAATGAAGCCTTTGCGTGGCACAGCGCTGTTCATTCTTGATTCGCGTTTAGTGTTTAAATTAGTTGATAATTTCTTTGGTGGCGATGGTCGCCATGCCAAAATTGAAGGCCGCGAGTTCACGCCCACTGAGTTGCGTGTGGTGCGCATGGTGTTGGATCAGGCTTTTATTGATTTACAAGAAGCGTGGCATGCCATTTTAGATGTGGAATTTGAGTACATGAACTCTGAGGTCAACCCAGCCTTGGCTAATATTGTGAGCCCAAGTGAGGTTGTGGTGATTTCAACGTTCCACATCGAACTGGATGGCGGCGGCGGTGATTTACACATCACTATGCCGTACTCAATGATCGAACCTATTCGGGAAATGCTGGATGCTGGTTTTCAGTCCGATGTGGATGATCAAGATGAACGCTGGAGTAAAGCTATTCGTGAGGATATTTTAGATGTGCGGGTACCACTGCGATCAACAGTGGTGCGCAGACAGTTAAAATTACGGGACATTTTAAACATGCAGCCTGGCGATGTTATTCCGGTTGAAATGCCAGAAAACATGCTACTGCGCGCCAATGGCGTACCCACTTTTAAAGTGAAATTGGGGGCCCATCACGGCAATCTTGCCTTGCAGGTGCTTGGTCCTATACAGAAAAAACGCTGATTGTTGAGTTTATTGGCCAGTTGAGAAAAGAATATGAGCGAAGAAGAACAGGTTTCCAGTGAAGATCAGGCCTTGGCAGATGAGTGGGCAGCCGCTTTAGCTGAAGCAGATACCAATACTGATCAAGATGATATTGACGCCATGCTGGAACAAAGCAGTGGTCCGGCAAAGGCCAGCATGCAAGAGTTTCCCAGCCAGCAAAATACCGAAGAGGCTTTAACCACCCTTGGCGGGCCGAACTTGGATGTCATTTTAGATATTCCAGTGAGTATTTCCATGGAAGTGGGCAGCGCCGATATTAGCATCCGCAACTTATTGCAGCTCAATCAAGGCTCGGTGGTGGAGTTGGACCGACTGGCCGGCGAGCCCCTCGATGTATTGGTGAATGGCACCTTGATCGCACACGGTGAAGTGGTGGTGGTCAATGAAAAGTTCGGGATTCGTTTGACTGATGTGATCAGCCCAAGCGAGCGTATTAAAAAACTACGGTAAACTTATGCGTCTTTTTATTATGCTGATACTGGCCAGCAGCGCTGCTTGGGCAGAGAATACAGTGCTGGAGCAACCGAGCGAAGCGGCTAAAGTTGCTCCCGCTAGCTCGAGTTTGCTTGAGTCGAGTCAAGTCAGCAGTCAATTGCTGCAGCTGGTGTTTGGCTTGTTGTTAGTGATTGGTTTGATCTTTTTGCTGGCGTGGGTGGTGCGTAGGGTTCAGCAAAGTTTACCGGTGAAAGGCTCACAACAAGCCATTTCATTATTGGCTTCCCAAGCCTTAGGGCCGCGAGATCGATTGTTATTGGTGCAGGTGGGTAAAGAGCAAATACTTTTAGGTTTAACGCCAGGCACCATAGTGCCTTTGCATGTATTGCAAGAGCCCGTTGAAGTCAGTGCAGCGAATAATCCATTGTCTTCGGCTTTTGCGCAGCGTTTAGCCAAAGCACTAAAAACCACTGCTAAGGATGAGCCGTCATGACTGGGTTGGCACGCTGGTTCTTGACTGTGGGGCTGTTGTTTTTCGCCACCGGCGTGTGGGCGGCTGATGACCCTTTATCTATATCGGCCATAACCCTCACTACCGACGCGCAAGGGCAGCAAGAGTACTCGGTTAGTTTACAAATCTTGCTGATAATGACTGCGCTGGGTTTTATCCCAGCTTTTGTCATGTTGATGACCTGTTTTACCCGCATTATTATTGTTTTTTCGATTCTGCGCCAAGCCCTTGGTTTGCAGCAAACGCCTTCTAATCAGATTTTAATAGGACTGACTATTTTTCTGACGTTATTTATTATGGCGCCGGTGTTTGAGCGTATTAATGAAGATGCCTTGCAGCCTTACCTACAGGAAGAGATCAGCGTGCAACAGGCATTGCATGCCGCCGAACAGCCGATTCGCGGTTTTATGTTGGCGCAAACCCGAGAGTCTGATTTAGAGCTTTTTGTGCGTTTATCTAAACGTACCGATATTCTCTCTGCGGATGAAACCCCATTAGTTATTTTAATTCCGGCGTTTGTCACCTCTGAATTAAAAACAGCGTTTCAGATCGGTTTTATGATTTTTATTCCGTTTTTGATTATTGACTTGGTGGTTGCCAGTATTTTAATGGCCATGGGTATGATGATGCTTTCGCCCTTAATTATCTCTTTACCTTTTAAAATAATGCTGTTTGTTTTAGTGGACGGCTGGGCGCTGATCATTGGTACCTTGGCCAGTAGTTTTGGCACGCTATAGGGTGGTAAAAATATGACGCCAGAAGTTGCTGTAGACATCTTTCGCGAAGCTTTATCCCTGACGGCCTTAGTGGTTGCCGCGATTATTGTGCCCAGTTTGTTAGTGGGTCTATTGGTTGCTATGTTCCAAGCAGCCACACAAATTAACGAGCAAACCTTGAGTTTTTTGCCCAGGTTAATGGTCAGCTTTATGACGCTAATTGTGTTGGGGCCATGGCTGGTGGGGCAGTGGATGGAGTTCACCACAAGGTTAATTCACAACATACCTTTTGTGATTGGTTGAGTTGCCCTTGCTATGCTAGAACTCAGTAGCACACAAATTGCTGCTTGGATCAGCAGTTTTTTGCTGCCGCTGTTTCGTATTGCTGCAGTGTTAATGGTGATGCCGATTATCGGTACACAACTGGTGCCGCAACGTGTGCGCCTATACTTAGCGCTGGCGATAACCTTGGTGTTAATGCCAGTGCTACCGCCGATGCCGCACGTGGATGCTTTGAGTTTGCAGAGCATCTTGCTGATTGCCGAGCAAATTATCATTGGCGCGATGCTGGGGTTCTCTTTACAGCTGTTTTTTCATATTTTTGTTTTTGCCGGACAACTCGTCTCAATGCAGATGGGGCTGGGTTTCGCCTCGATGATGGATCCCGCCACAGGTGTTTCTGTACCAGTGTTAGGGCAGTTTTTGCTGATGCTCGTTACTTTATTATTTTTGGCCATGAACGGACATTTAGTCGTTTTTGAAGTGTTGGCGGAAAGTTTTGTAACCTTGCCGGTTGGACAAACCCTTGAAGTTGGCCATTATGCAATTTTAGTGGGGCGTTTAAGTTGGGTGATAGGTGCGGCGCTGTTGTTGGTTTTGCCAGCCATCAGTGCGTTGCTGGTGATTAACATTGCTTTTGGTGTGATGACCCGCGCTGCGCCGCAGTTGAATATTTTTACAATTGGTTTCCCATTGACTCTAGTGATGGGCTTAATCATCTTCTGGATTTCCACATCTGACATTTTGCTGCAATATCAAAATATCGCCACAGATGCCTTATTTATGTTGCGCAGCCTGGCGCAGGCACAATAGGGACAAGCTATGGCAGAAAGTGAAAGCGGTGCAGAAAAAAGCGAAGACCCCACAGAGAAACGCAAACAAGACTCACGTAAAAAAGGTGAGATTGCCCGCTCCCGCGAGCTTAATACCTTAGCTGTAGTGCTGGCCGGTACCGGTGGCTTGTTAACCTTTGGTGGGGCTTTAGGGCAGCGGGTTATGCAGGTGATGCATAAAAACTTTTCTTTGCCCCGTGAGCTATTGTTAGATGAGCGTTATATGGCAGTCAGCCTTTTACAATCAGCGCAAATGGCTGGTGATGCCTTAATTCCTTTATTTATGGTGTTGTTGATTGCCGCTATCGTTGGGCCTGTGGCATTGGGTGGCTGGTTATTTTCCATGGAGGCTTTGGCACCTAAGTTTAGCCGAATGAATCCGCTGTCTGGGCTCAAGCGGATGTTTTCCATGAAGTCACTGGTGGAGCTGTTAAAAGCTTTAGGCAAGTTCACAGTGGTGCTAATGGTTGCTTTAATTGTGCTCAGCCGGGCCCGTTTAGAGTTGATTGCCATTGCTAGCGAGCCTTTAGAGATGGCCATTTTGCACAGTATGCAGGTGGTGGGCTGGAGTGCGCTGTGGTTGGCCTGCGGTTTGATCATTATTGCTGCGGTGGATATCCCATTTCAAATTTGGGACAGCAAGCAAAAACTTAAAATGACCAAGCAAGAAGTTCGTGACGAATACAAAGATACTGAGGGTAAACCCGAAGTTAAGGGACGGATGCGCCAATTACAACGAGAAATGGCTGAGCGACGTATGATGAGCGCGGTACCTGAAGCCGATGTCATTATTACTAACCCAACCCACTTTGCCGTAGCTTTAAAATATGATGCTGAGCAAGGCCAAGCCCCAGTTTTATTGGCTAAGGGCGGTGACTTCCTGGCTTTAAAAATACGTGAAATTGGTACAGAGCATCAAATTACTTTACTTGAGTCGCCAGCCTTAGCGCGAGCGGTGTATTACTCAACGGAAGTGGATGAAGAAATTCCTGCAGGCTTGTATATGGCTGTTGCGCAGGTTTTAGCTTATGTTTACCAGTTGCGCCAATACCATGCCGGCAAAGGTAAAAAGCCCGATTTATTTAAAGACCCTGAGGTTCCTGCAGACTTACGCAGGGATGAGTAACCCACTATAACTGCGTTTGTACACAAGCTGCTCGGTTAGCACTCAGCCGAGCTTTGGCGCTATAGTTGCTGGTTTAGCAATAGAACTCTGCTGGAGTTGATAATTAATACTGTATCTTTTGAGGAACACCCATGAAATTATTAGTCGTTGAAGATGAAGCGTTGCTGCGCCACCACCTTTATACACGACTGGGTGAGCAAGGCCATGTGGTTGATGCTGTGGCTGATGCTGAAGAGGCTTTGTACCGAGTGCGCGAGTACAACCATGATTTGGCCATTATCGACTTAGGTTTACCGGGCATGAGTGGCTTAGATTTAATTGGGGAGCTGCGCAACCTAGGTAAGCAATTTCCAATTTTAGTGCTGACCGCCCGTGGCAACTGGCAAAATAAAGTTGAAGGACTGGCTGCTGGAGCCGACGACTATGTGGTTAAACCTTTCCAGTTTGAAGAGCTGGAGGCCCGTCTCAATGCTTTATTGCGTCGCTCGTCAGGCTTTGTGCAGTCCACCATAGGTGCAGGCCCTCTGCAGTTGGATCTGAACCGCAAACAAGCGTTATTGCTGGATGTGCCTTTGCCGCTAACTGCTTATGAATACCGAATTCTTGAATACTTGATGCGTCATCACCAGCAGGTGGTGTCCAAAGAGCGCTTGATTGAGCAGCTCTATCCTGATGATGAAGACCGTGATCCCAACGTAATTGAAGTCTTAGTGGGGCGCTTGCGACGTAAACTTGAGGGTGACGCAGGTTTTAAACCCATAGAAACAGTGCGTGGCCAGGGCTATTTATTTACTGAAGCCTGTGTTTGAGAGGGTGTGATCGATGCAGCACATGCACAGGGATAAAAAAGTGACTTCACTGCGCATGCGCTTGATGCTGGGCGCTGCAGTGACTGTCTCTTTGTTTATGCTGGCCTTATTTCCAGCTTTGCAGCAGGTGTTTACCCAGTCCCTTGAACAGGCCATTGAGCAGCGCTTGGCAGCAGATGCTAGCGCGTTAATTTCTGCTGCGCGGATCAACAATGGGCAGTTGCAAATGCCAGAAAAGTTGCCAGATGAAGAGTTCGATATCTTACCTGCACGGCAATTGGGCTTTATTTATGATGATAAAGGCACTGTGTTGTGGCGCTCACGCAGTTCAGAGGATGTCAAAATTAACTATCAGCCCAAATACGATGGTCATGGCCATGAGTTTTTACGGGCCAAGGATAGCGAAGGCCGTGAGTTCTTTATTTATGATGTGGAAGTGGATCTGTTGCGGGGTAAAAGTGCTGACTTTAGTATCGTCACTATGCAGCCGGTCAGTGATTATCAAAAAATGTATGACAGCTTGCGTCAGCAGCTTTATGTTTGGTTAGGTTTCGCGTTATTGCTGTTACTGGGCTTTTTATGGCTTGGTTTAGGTTGGGGGATTCGTAGTTTACGCAGTTTAAGTGCCGAGCTGGATGATGTGGAAACTGGCAAGCGTGCGGCTTTAAGTGATGAGCATCCGCGTGAGTTGCTGCGCTTGACCCGTTCCTTAAACCGTCTCCTAGAAAGCGAGCGCCAACAAAGTGAACGCTACCGGCATTCGCTCGATGATCTGGCCCATAGTTTAAAAACCCCCTTGGCGGTGCTGCAGGGAGTTGGTGAGGTGCTTGCCGCACGGCCTGATAATGCCGAGCAAGCTGGTACTTTACTGGGCCAGGTCAACCGCATGAGCCAACAAATCAGCTATCAGTTGCAGCGCGCCAGTTTGCGAAAAAGTGGTTTGCTGCGCTACCAAGTGAAG
This sequence comes from Gammaproteobacteria bacterium, assembly GCA_012518175.1. Lineage (GTDB taxonomy): Bacteria > Pseudomonadota > Gammaproteobacteria > Pseudomonadales > Pseudomonadaceae > Denitrificimonas. The sequence continues at coordinate 12,428 of JAAYTE010000142.1, forward strand.
TTACAGCCATTGCTCAGCAGTTTGTTGGTGGCGCTGGATAAGGTGTATCGCGATAAAAATGTACGGGTTCAGCAAGATTTTTCCGCAGAATTGCGGGTGCCAGTTGAGCAAGGGGCTCTTTTGGAGTTACTCGGTAATATTTTAGAAAATGCTTACCGTTTATCAGTCAGTGAGATTCGTATCAGTGCTCAACTGACTGAGAATTGCTGTGAGCTTATTGTGGAAGATGATGGTCCTGGGGTACCCAGGCATCAACGGGAGCGTATTTTACAGCGGGGCGAGCGTCTCGATACGCAATACCCAGGGCAAGGGATTGGCATCGCCGTGGTTAAAGACATCATTGGTAGCTATGGCGGCGAGTTTTTTGTTGAGGATTCAGACTTGGGCGGCGCACAGTTTCGGGTGGTTTTCCCATTAAACTAATGTGGCTGGGTTTAGCGCTTAACTTGCTGCTGTAAATAAACTAACTGTGCTTTGCAGGCCTTGCATAGGTAATGCAAACCTTTTTTAACCCGAGCATGGCGCTGTGCACTGAGGGCGAAAGGCTCGCGGTCAGTGCATTTGCAGCTGTATAGGTAATGGGTGCGTGGTGCTCGGCTAACGTTATAGTTATGGCAGCGATTGGCTGGCAATTGAAATACGTTTTGCATCACCGCTTGCCATTGTGGCCCGTGGGCGCGGATTTTATTGCCGTAGTGTTGATAGGTCACTAGGTGCGCGACTTCATGGGCTACCGTGTGCTGCAAAAAGTGCTCGCGGTTTTCCTTATAAAGTACAGGATTAAAACGTAAGCGATTTTCACAAATATGTGCAACTCCAGCTTTTTGTCCGCGCAATTTAAAGCTGATGACAGGTCGGGGAAAAGTGCAGTTGAAATAGCGCTCAGCTTGTTGGTAGCAGTCTTCAACGCGTTGCTGGATAAGATCAGGCATGGTTTAAATAAGAGTCGAGCACAGTACTGGTGAGTGATGATGCGGGGTAACGCTTGCCAAGGCATCCACAGTCACTGATTTGAACAAAATCGCCGCCCATTGGCAAGCCAGTGGGCGGTGTGCCTATTAGACTTTAAACTGGCCAAGCTGGCGGTTGAGATCTTGCGCCAATTGATTGAGTTGTTCACTGGAGCTGCTCAGCTGGTGTGCGGCTTGATTGCTAGATAGCGACAGTCCAGCCACTTGGGTGACGTTTTGATTAATCTCTTCGGCAACATGGGATTGCTGCAAAGTGGCGCTGGCAATCGACGTGTTTAAGTCGTTAATCATATGTAGTGCATTGCTGATACTGCTCAGACTTTCTTGAGCTTGATGGGCTTGCTCAACAGTTGCTTGTGCGGTGCTACTGCTTTGATTGATCACTTGCACTGCAGCTTGCGAGTTGTTTTGCAGGCTCTCGATCATATCTTGCACTTCGTCGGTCGACTGTTGAGTGCGCTGCGCCAATAAACGTACCTCGTCGGCAACTACAGCGAAGCCGCGGCCTTGTTCGCCAGCGCGCGCAGCTTCAATGGCTGCGTTTAATGCCAAGAGATTGGTTTGTTCAGCAATAGAGCGAATGACATCCAAAACACGGCCAATTTGGCTACTTTCTTCGGCCAAGGTTTGCATCACATTGACCGCTTCAGCAATGGTTGCCGAGAGTAGGTCGGTTTGTTGCAAGCTGTTGTCAATGTTGGCTTGGCCAGCCGCTGCTTGCTCAGTGGCCTGAGAAACTTCTGTGGCTGCTTGTTCTGCGTGTTTGGCAACATCTTGCACGGCATAGGTGACTTCATTAATCGCGGTGGCAATTTGCTCAGTTTGCTGAGATTGGTCTTCACTGATCGATAACGACTGAGCTGCTTGTTGGCCGAGCGCTTCAGCAGCTTGAGTTAGGGTTACAGCGCTGCTTAACAAATGACTGACAGTGCCGCGTAATTTCAAGGCAAAAGTATTAAAGTGCTGGCTCAGCTGGGTGATTTCATCTTTACCGTTGGTGCTTAACTCTTTGGTTAAATCAGCATCGCCACTGGCAATGTTTTGCATGGCGTCTACAACATTCTCTAATGGGGCTAAAATGCTGCGCATAATGCTGATAATCAGTAAAACCAAGACCAGTATAATAATAAAGCTAATGATGCTGGCGTTAATCGCTGCTGAACGAAACTCGGCTTGGATATCATCCAAGTAAACGCCAGAGCCGATGACCCAGTTCCAAGGCTTAAAGAGCTGTACATAAGATATTTTATCCACTGGGGCATTGGCGCCAGGCATAGGCCAGCGATAAGCTAAAAAACCTGAGCCATCCTGCTTAGCGATGCGTACAAACTCATTAAAAATTTCTACGCCATCAGGATCTTTATAGTCAGCTAAACTTTTACCATTGAGCGCAGGAGACATGGTGTGCATTAGCATCGTTGGTGCTAAGTCATTGATCCACACATAGTCATTACGGCCATAACGCAGCTTGTTGAGAGCACTTTTAGCTTGCTCTTGTGCTTCTGCTGAGCTGAGGCGCCCAGATTTTTCCAACTCGTAAAAGTGTTCCAGAGTACCTAGGGTGCTTTCCACAATGTGCTGGGTTTTAACTGCTTTGGCAGAGTGCATTAAGTCATAGGACTGTTTTAATGCCAGGGCGCCAAAAACAAAGAACATCCCTACAGTTATCAGAAAGATCAACCACAGACGCTTACTGATGGAAAACTGACGAAGAAATTGCATGGTGAAACTCCTAGAAGTACTAAGGTCGCCTGGGTTAATGCGATTATTATTAAAACACCGTAAAGCGTGTATCGGACGCAAACAAAAAATATTGAATAAGCATTAACTCGCGGTAATGATTTAACGCTTGCGCAAGTAGATAAAATGCAGAAAATGATCTTCGCTTAGCATTATTAATTATAGCTATAAATAAGAAAAATATTTTTAGCGGCATAACTGTAGGCGCATTTTCCCGCTTTAGCTATGCGACTAAGATCCCTGTTTGCTGCGCAGAGGCAGGTTTTTTAAAAATCCAAGTGAAAAGCCTGCTGTACACAGGTAAGATGCGCAGCTTTTCTGCATCGATTAAATTTATTGGGACTCTATGGACACTTGGTTAGCATTACAGGCATTTATTTTAGGGGTGGTTGAAGGGCTAACGGAGTTCTTGCCAGTCTCCAGCACTGGGCACCAAATTATTGTTGCCGACCTGATTGATTTTGGTGGGCAGCGCGCCAAGGCCTTCAATATTATTATTCAACTTGGCGCGATTCTGGCGGTGATGTGGGAGTATCGCCGTAAAATCCTTGAGGTGGTGGTTGGCTTACCCCGTGAGGCCAGTGCGCAGAGTTTTACTCTTAACCTCTTTGTGGCTTTTATTCCTGCGGTAATACTGGGTTTAACCTTTGCCGATTTGATTGAGCAGTGGTTATTTAATCCTATTACCGTAGCCAGCGCCCTGGTTATTGGTGGGGTGGTGATGCTTTGGGCGGAAAAGCGTAAGCATAAAATTGCTGCTGAAACTGTTGATGATATGAGTTGGCAGCAAGCCTTGAAGATAGGCTGCGCACAGTGCTTGGCCTTGATTCCAGGCACTTCACGCTCAGCTTCAACCATTATTGGCGGTCTTTACTTTGGTTTGTCACGTAAGGCAGCCACCGAGTTTTCATTCTTTTTGGCCATGCCAACTATGGTTGGGGCCACTGTGTATTCCGTCTATAAGCACCGTGAGCTGTTTGCCGGTGGCGATGACCTTTGGGTGTTTGCTATTGGCTTTGTTACTTCATTTATTTTTGCCATGCTGGCAGTGCGTGCTTTGTTGAAGTTTATTGCTAATAACAGTTATGCCGTCTTTGCTTGGTACCGCATTGTATTTGGTCTATTAATTTTAGCGACTTGGCAACTGGGCTTTATTGATTGGGCCTCGATCGGCGAATAACAGCATTGCTTCACCTGCGCTTAGCAGCTGAAGAACAAAGTGAAATCTGCCACTGGAGTGTGCAGTAGTTGCGTTTACTGCGTTGTTAGGCTTGACAGCAAATGTGTTTCAAACGTATGTTTGAAACCTTTTCTAGAGTGGAACTCAAATGGCTCAGTCAGACACTGTAGAGCGTATTTTAGACGTTGCCGAGATACTCTTTGCCGAGAAAGGCTTTGCAGAGACTTCACTGCGCTTGATCACCAGTAAAGCACAGGTGAACTTGGCCGCTGTCAATTATCACTTTGGCTCTAAAAAATCCCTTATCCAAGCGGTGTTCTCACGCTTCTTAGAGCCGCTGTGTATCAGTTTGGATGCCGAGCTTGATCGCCGCTCGGCGACTAATCAGCCGCCTTGGACTGTCGAACTATTGTTGGATGTTTTAGTCGAACAAATTCTTCTGGTTAAACCGCGCAGTGGTAATGACTTATCAATCTTTATGCGTTTGTTAGGTCTGGCCTTTAGCCAAAGCCAAGGGCACTTACGGCGTTACTTGAATGACACTTACGGCAAGGTGTTTTACCGTTACATGCTGTTGTTGCGTGAAGCCGCGCCAGAAGTGCAGCCCATTGAGCTATTTTGGCGAGTGCACTTTATGATTGGTGCTGCGGCCTTTAGTATGTCGGGTCTTAAAGCCCTGCGCGCCATTGTCGAAACTGAATACCAAGTGCATATGAATACTGAGCAAGTGCTGCGCTTGATGGTGCCATTTTTAGCCGCTGGCTTGCGTGCTGAGAGTGTGATTGATGATGTGGGTATGCAGCCGGTGATTAAAAAGAAAGCACCTTAATTTTAAACTAAGGGCGGTGAAAGAATGATTGATTATCTGCATGTTTCCATTGCAGAACAAAAGCTTTATGCATTTTCCCAGCAGCAGCTGCAGGCAACTTACCCTGTATCAACTGCCTTAAATGGACCAGGCGAGCAAAATAATTCTGGCTGCACACCCCGTGGATTGCACTATATACGAGCCAAAATAGGCGCTGAACTGCCGCTAAACGCTGTGTTGCGTGGCCGCCGCTGGACTGGCGAGGTGTGGTCACCGCAGTTGCATGCTGCTTACCCGCAACGGGATTGGATTTTATCGCGCATTCTTTGGCTCAGCGGTTGTGAGGTTGGGCGTAACCGTTTAGGTTCTTGTGATACTTTCCGCCGTTATATTTATATTCACGGTACCGCTGAGGAAGAGCTGATTGGCCAGCCTTATTCCCATGGCTGTATTCGCATGCGCAATGACGATTTAATCGAGCTTTACGACCAACTGATAGCTGCATGTCCGGTGCAAATCAGCGAGCATGCAACACAAGCACAGATACTGCATTTACTCACTAAGGAATAGCCATGCAAGGCTCGTTAATGTTGGATATTGACGGTACCTATTTAACTGCTGAAGACCGTCAGCTATTACGTCAGCCGCAAGTCTGCGGAGTGATTTTATTTGCCCGCAACATCGAACATCCGCAGCAAGTGCGCGAGCTCTGTAGGGCAATTCGGCACGTGCGCGGAGACTTATTAATTGCGGTTGATCAAGAGGGTGGCCGTGTTCAGCGCTTGCGCCAAGGCTTTGTTGAGTTGCCAGCAATGGGACTGTTACAAACGGCGAGCAACCCAAGTTATGTCGCACAGGAATGCGGCTGGCTAATGGCTTGGGAAGTGCTGGCGATGGGGATTGATTTTAGTTTTGCCCCAGTACTTGATTTAGATTACGGCCGCAGTAATGTCATCGGCTTGCGCTCGTTTGGCCCAGATGCGGCTACCGTAGAGAGCTTGGCGGGTGCTTTTTTGACTGGCATGCAAGCGGCTGGAATGGCCGCAGTGGGTAAACATTTTCCAGGGCATGGCTGGGTCACGGCTGACTCCCATGTGGCTATTCCCGTGGATGAGCGCAGTTTCGAGCACATACAGCAAGCGGACTTATTGCCGTTTAAAAAACTACAGCAGCAGTTAGCTGGAATGATGCCGGCCCATGTTATTTATGCTCAGGTGGATGCGCTCCCAGCAGGCTTCTCTAAAGTTTGGCTGCAAGAGGTATTGCGCGGCCAGTTAAACTACGCAGGTGTCCTTTTTAGTGATGATTTATCGATGGCTGGGGCCCATGTTGCCGGGGATGCTGCGCAGCGTATGCTTGCCGCGCTTAACGCCGGCTGTGATGTTGGGTTAGTATGCAATGACCGCGCAGCTGCAGAGCAAGCATTGCAAGCATTACAAAGCCAGGCTGTCACTCCCTGTACACATTTGTCTGCTATGTATGGACGCTATACAGCTCAGCATGATTTTCAACAGCACCCACGCTGGCAGTCGGCGCGACAGGCGCTTAAAATGCTTATAACCAACGAATAAGAGGTGGTAAATGGATAAGTACGCGATTATTGGTGGTACAGGATTAACCCAGCTGGAAGGGCTGACGATTCGTGATGCGATGTTTATTGACACACCTTATGGTGCCACTTCAGCAGACATTCTGCGCGGTGAATATGCTGGGCGTGAGGTTTTATTCTTAGCGCGTCACGGCCATCCACACCGAATTCCGCCCCATGAAGTCAACTACCGAGCTAACTTGTGGGCTTTGCGTCAGGCCGGTGCCACTCATGTCTTAGCCATTAACGCTGTAGGCGGTATTAGCGATCAGCTTAACACCGGTTGTTTTTGTATTCCTGATCAAGTGATTGACTACACTTGGGGGCGCAAGCACACTTTTTATGAAAAAGATTTGGAGCACGTCACCCATGTGGACTTCAGCTACCCCTATGATGAAGCTTTACGTCGGCGCCTGATTGCAGCGGTTGCGGCCTGTGGTTACAGCTGTAACAACCATGGTGTGTATGGCTGCACACAAGGACCGCGTTTAGAAACGGTCGCTGAAATTAAGCGTATGGAGCGTGACGGCTGTGACATCGTTGGAATGACGGGGATGCCTGAAACAGTACTGGCGCGTGAGCTGGGTTTGAGCTATGCCTGTTTAGCCTTGGTGGTTAACGCTGCCGCAGGTAAGTCTAATAATGTGATCACCATGGCGCAAATTGAAGCTGCGCTGAGTGTTGGTATGTCAAAAGTTAAAATTGTTTTGGCACGTATGCTCAGCAGCGTCTAGCGTTTCTTGTGTCACATGCTTGCTAGGAGCTTAGCTTTAGGCTGAGCATGTGACGCCACTTTATTTTGCTGTAGCAACACTCACCAGGGTCATAACGCTGCCGTGTAAGTGTGAGAATTGCCCTTGCAGCTGCTCACCGTCTCGCCAGAAGGCAGATAAGTCTTTGCACAAACGCAGCTGTGCATACCCTGTATCTAAACTACTCAGTTCCAGTACCTGTGCATCATGAAAACCAAAATAGGTGCCGGTCAAAGGGTTCAGCGCCTTAAATAGACTTTCTTTAAAAGAAAACACTAAAGTTAAATACAGCGCGCGCTGCTCATCATCTAACGTTAAATAGTGCTGATGTTCGGCAGGGGTGAGGATTGTCTTGGCTAAACGCTGAGCGCGTACTGGGCTCAAGGGTTTTTCCAGATCAAGGCCTAAACTTTGCCAATGCTTACTGTTCCCTACAATAGCTGCACAAATAGCATGGCTGTGCGACATGGAACCGCAACTGTTTGCTGGCCAACGGGGTGCGCGACTGTGGGCTTGCGGCAAGGGAAGGCTGGCTTGACCGGTTTGCAGGCGTAAGGCTTCGCGGGCGCAAAGGCGTGACGCCAAAAACTCAGCTTGACGCTTGCTTGCTGCTTGTGGTGCGTCGATAGCGTAGCTGGTAAATAAGGCTTCGCTGACGGCCTTTTCATTAAAACAGCTGGAGACTAGGGTGCATTCAGGTAGTGGGCTGGGGAAAGGCCAGTGCTGTTGAAAATGACTTAAAAAGCCACTTGATAAGCCTGTTTGAGTCATGCAGTTGCCTTTTTTAGCATTAAGTTGATTTTTTTGGTTATAAGGCTGGAGTAAAAGCGCTGATGCGGTTATAAAGAGCTAAGCATTTTAAGCGTATTAGCATTTGATTGCAGAGGTATTTGATGAAGTTACAACAATTGCGTTATATCTGGGAAGTTTCAAGAAACGGCTTAAACGTTTCCGCTACTGCGCAGGTCCTTTATACCTCGCAGCCTGGCATAAGCAAACAAATACGTTTGCTCGAAGATGAGCTTGGTGTAGAAATTTTTGCCCGCAGTGGCAAGCATTTAACCCGAGTGACAGCAGCCGGTGAGCGCATTATTAAGACGGCTGGTGAAATACTGAAAAAATGTGAAAATATTAAACAAATTGGCCAAGAGTTTTCCAATGAGCGGGTCGGAACCTTGTCCATTGCCACTACTCACACTCAGGCCCGTTACGCTTTACCAAAAGTGATTAGTGCGTTTATGCAAGAGTATCCGGATGTGGCTTTGCACATGCATCAAGGTACACCTGCGCAAATTGCCGAGATGGCCGCTGATGGTACCGTTGATTTCGCCATTGCCACAGAAGGCATGGAGAAGTTTAATGACCTGATTATGATGCCCTGCTACCGCTGGAACCGTTCAGTGGTGGTACCTAAAGGCCACCCGTTAGCCAGTTTACCCGAGCTGACCCTAGAAGCGTTGGCTGAGTACCCGATTGTGACTTACGTATTTGGCTTTACTGGGCGCTCGAAACTGGATGAAGCCTTTAGTCAGGTGGAGCTTGAGCCTAAGGTGATCTTTACTGCTGCTGATGCCGACGTGATTAAAACCTATGTGCGTTTAGGTTTAGGGGTTGGGATTGTCGCTGGAATGGCTGTGGATGAGCAGCAAGACCAAGATTTAGTCGCTTTAGATGCCAGCCACTTATTTGAATCCAGCGTTACTCAGATTGGCTTTCGTCGCGGTACTTTCTTGCGTGGCTTTATGAGTGATTTCATTGAGCGATTTGCCCCGCACTTAGACCGTGATATCCAAGCCAAGGTTATTCAAGCGCGCAGCAAAGATGAAGTTGAGGCGTTATTTAAAAATATAGAACTGCCAGTATCTTAATCTGTTGCCGATCTGGTATGCACGATACGGCTGCAGAGTTGCTCGGGACTTGCTGGGTTATTGGTAAAACCGCGTGCTGGCCGAAGATTGCCGTATAATCAAGGCAATTTTCCAGAGTTAGGGGATAGACATGAGCGAGTACCGTGAAACACTGCACGAAGATTATGGGCAGTTCTTTAAAGTCGATAACATGCTGCATGAGGTGCATACCGAGTTGCAGCATTTAGTTATTTTTGAAAATGCACGGATGGGGCGTGTTATGGCCCTGGATGGGGCGATTCAAACCACAGAAGCGGATGAGTTTTTTTACCATGAAATGCTGACCCATGTGCCAATTTTAGCCCATGGCTTGGCGCGTAATATTCTCATTATTGGTGGCGGTGATGGTGGCATGTTGCGCGAGGTGTGTCGCCACAGCAGCGTTGACAGCATTACCATGGTGGAGATTGATCAGGCTGTGGTGGATATGTGTAAAGAGTATTTACCCAATCATTCCAGCGGCGCTTATGATGACCCACGGGTTAACTTAGTGATTGATGATGGCATGCGCTTTTTAAGCAATTGCACTGATAAGTTTGATGTGATTATCAGTGACTGCCCCGATCCAACTGGACCCGCTGCAGTGCTTTTCTCTGAAGGCTTTTACCAGGCTTGCCACCGCTGTTTAACCGATAATGGTATTTTTGTCGCGCAAAACGGTACACCTTTTTTGCAGCTCGATGAGGTGAAAACCACCGCGGCGAATATCAAGGGGCTGTTTGCTGATTGGCATTTTTACCATGCCGCAGTGCCCACTTACATTGGTGGCGCCATGACCTTTGCTTGGGCGGCTAAAAATACAGAAACACGGCAGTGCTCGCTTGAGGTATTGCGTCAACGCTTTATCGGTAGCGCTATTGTGACCCGTTACTACAACGCTGATATTCATAAAGCAGCTTTTGCCTTACCGCAATATGTCTTACAGGCAATTGGTAAGCCCAGTAACGATTGATTGCTGTGCTATCTAGCGGCCAGCTTGGGTTAAGCAGGCCGCCGCTTAGGCATGCAGTTACAGACTGATGCGTGGGGTAACATCCAGCTTGATTGGCGTGTTTAGCAGTAACTCGAGCTGCTCTTTTAGAGCGGTTAAATCAGCAATGGTAACTTCTGAGTTTGAGCTGACTTCCAGTTTAAGTAGGGTTTCTGAGCTTTTTATTTGTACTTGTAAGGCGTTTAAATACAGTAACTTGCCGTGTATATCTAAAGACAAATTATCCACTTTTTGCTCCACTTGCCAAACGCTGTACATGGTCTGGAACGACCATGTCAGTGGCACTGCAATGGTTAGCATCAGTGCCATTGATAAAGTCAGACCGCGGCGTGCCTTGACAATAGGCGCATAGCCTAGGACTAAAAACGTCAGTGCTGCTGCCAGAGCGATACCCACTAAGTTGGTAATAAATAATAGGGCTGCGCCACTTATAACTTGCCAATCCCACCAGCCGATGCCAATACCCACCACGCATAGTGGCGGCACCAAAGCTACAGCAATGGCTACGCCGGGCATGCTTTTCATTATACTTTCGCGAGCATAAGCGTAAGCACCTGCCATACCGGAAACAATGGCTACACCTAAATCCAGCAGGTTAGGGTGCAGGCGTCCTGCCATTTCTGGGGTAACGCGGGTAATAGGAATAATCAAAGCCAACAAGGCCGCCATCGCTAGGGCTAAAATAACGCCGATGGCAATGGACTTTAAAGATTTTTGCAAGAGGGCTTGATCATTGCGTAAGAGCGCCATGGCCAAGGAGATAATGGGTGACATCAGGGGGGCTAATACCATGGCGCCAATAATCACTGCAGGGCTGGATAGAAACAGACCTAAGCTGGCGATTAAGCTACTGAGCATCATCAATGAAATAAAGCTACTGCTGGTTTGAGCACTGTCGCGCAGTTGTAAAAATAGCCCCTTAAAGTCCTCTTCTAGGGCATGGGTAAATAAGGGCAGGCGCTTTTGAATCATAGTTAAGCGCTCTTCATGCAGGGGCAGGTTTTCAAGTTTTAACGTGTCTTTGCCACCATGCTGACCACCTTGGGTTTCATAGTAAGCTGCAGGTAAATTAATATGGATGGCTTCAGGGTAAAGTTGTAGTTCAATGCTATTGGCTTCGCGTTTGTGGCTGTCCACGTAATAGGTCAGCATTTTGTCGCTATCGACTCGCAGATAGTTGCTGCGGACATAGCTCATCGAACTGGGGAGGCGGCTGACTTTACGCTCAGGGTTGAAGGTGGCTTTAATTAAAAAAGATATATATTGGCTGATGGATTTCGGTGCAATCAGCAGGGTGGATACCTTGCCGTCTTGCACAGAAATACTGGTGTTAATCAGGCGTGCGGCGGCATTGGTCACGTTGTTTTCTATGGCGACCATGCCGGTAATAGCGGTTTTTGCGCTGTATTCCTTACCCACAGACAAGGTGATAGCAAAAGGCTGGATGCTGAATAAATTGCCTAAACTACTCCAAAGCACGGCGATAAAATACATGATGCGGCGCATAAGGGAAGCTGAGCGTTGCCGATAGGTGCGACTTCTTTGGTCAAGAAAAGGGGTTTTGCCTAGCATGATAGAGCCTAAAGCGACTTCATCGTTGCAGCGCAAAACATCAATGGCTTTGGTGGATTTAGCAAAAGCGAGCTCGAGCTGCTCGGAAAGTTTGCCAGTAAACATAAACCATTCACGTAAGCGGGTTTGCTGATTATCAACGGGAATGATGCCAAGGCTAAAGTTGAGTGATTTAGCCAGGTCGAAGAGTTGCGCTAGATCGGTGTCACTGCACAA
>JAAYTE010000143.1 GCA_012518175.1 Gammaproteobacteria bacterium
CCTCACCGGCAGTGGGCGCTTCAATAAAAGTTTTATGCGGACTTAACTGCTGCATCTTATAAAAAATGCCACGATCCGTTGCCACAATAAATGTTTCATTAGACAACTCTTGAGTCGCCTTAATCAGTTGCGTAGTCGAACCAATCACATCGGCCAACTCCAGCACCGCCGTAGGCGATTCAGGGTGTGCCAGCACTGCAGCATCCGGATACACAGCCTTCATTGCCGCCAGCTGCGTCGCCTTAAACTCCTCATGGACAATACAGGCGCCCTCCCAAAGCAACATATCTGCTCCAGTCTCACGCTGAATGTAGCGACCTAAATGCTCATCCGGCGCCCAAAGAATTTTCTCACCGTTATCCATCAAAGTTTCCACGATATCCAGCGCACAGCTCGACGTCACCACCCAATCTGCACGGGCTTTAACCGCCGCAGAGGTATTGGCGTACACCACCACAGTACGATCAGGATGCTGATCACAAAACTCCGAAAACTCTTTAACCGGGCAACCTAAATCCAACGAACAAGTAGCCTCTAACGTTGGCATCAAAATACGTTTTTCCGGGTTGAGAATTTTTGCCGTCTCCCCCATAAAACGCACCCCAGCCACAACTAAAGTTTGCGCACTGTGCTCACTGCCGAAACGCGCCATTTCTAGCGAGTCAGCCACACAGCCGCCACTTTTCTCAGCTAATTCTTGAATAATAGGATCGCAATAGTAATGCGCCACTAAAACCGCATTTTGGGCTTTAAGCTCAGCAATAATACGTTCAGAATAATGCGCTTCTTGCTCAGGCGTCAGGGTTTCAACCTGTTTCGCTGCCAAGTGTGCTTGAACTAAAATACGTTCAGAAATTTGCGTCATTGATGCCAGTCCTCACAGCGCACGCGGGCGCAATGTTAACAAGTGTATTGCTTAATGATTTAAACCAATACAACACAATGATGACAGTAAATTGATGCGAAGAGCGAAGTTGGTGGGTCGTGCGGGATTCGAACCTGCGACCAATTGGTTAAAAGCCAACTGCTCTACCACTGAGCTAACGACCCGGATGGGGTGCGCATAATACGGCTTTTTCAGCCCAGAGCAAGCATAAACTTAATTATTGTCAAAAATATCGTGTTGGATCGTTAATATCTGCGTTTAAAAAACCCTGTTTTCGCAATGTACAGCTGTCACAGACTCCACATGCCCGCCCCTGATTATCAGCCTGATAACAAGAAACGGTGAGCGCATAGTCTACCCCTAGCTGCGTGCCAAGCCGAATGATAGCAGCCTTACTCATACTTTGCAGGGGCGCTTGAATACGAAAGGCTCGCCCCTCAACCCCCTCACGGGTGGCCAAGTTAGCTACTTTTTCAAATGCCTGAATAAAGGCCATCCGACAATCTGGATAACCGGAGTAATCAACATCATTGACTCCGATAAAAATATCATAGGCCTTAAGCACCTCCGCCCAACCCAAGGCTAACGACAAAAATACCGTATTACGGGCTGGTACATAGGTCAGCGGAATATCCTCGGCAGCCGTCTTGTCTGCGCCACTCTCGGGAATAGCCAAACTGCTATCGGTTAAGGCTGAACCACCCATGCCATCCAAATCAATGCCAATCACCTTGTGTTCAACCGCGCCCAGCGCCGCAGAGATACGCCGTGATGCCGCTAACTCACTGCGGTGACGCTGACCATAATCAAAACTCATGGTGTAGCACTCATAGCCCTCAGCACGCGCTGCAGCCAATACCGTGGCCGAGTCTAAACCACCGGATAATAAAATTACCGCTCGCTTTGTCAGCACAGTCTGCTCCTAAAAATCATCTAAACGCGCAGCAAAATACCGTTCACTGCCAACTTGAGCAAGGTAAATCGAGTCGTGCGCAATAAGGGCGAGAAAATAACACAGCGGCGCAGGAAAGTATCCTCAAGCGCAGCCAGTCACAGATAAAGTGTTTAAGACGGTAGCAATAACTGCACTGACTGCCAGCACCGAGGCCGGCACAAGTCAGCTCAAACTGTACAGCAGCGCCCCACATTAAGCGCGGGCGCACTGCCGAACACTGTATTACAGTTTGCCGATATCCCGCTGCGCCAATTGCGCCGCAGAACTATTGGGGTATTGCGCAACCACTTGCTGCAAAATACCACGGGCCTTATCGGTATTGCCTAAACGACGCTCGACATCAGCCAGCTTATATAACGCATCAGGTACTTTATTGTGATCAGCATAGTTGTGCGTGACCAGCGCAAAAGATTTACCTGCAGCTTGCAAGTCACCTTGCACCAAGTGCACTTCGCCCAACCAATACTGCGCATTACCGGCGTATTGACTGTTGGGATATTTGCGCAAAAAAGCGGTAAAAGCCTGCTGCGCTTTATCGAAGTCACGGGCTTTAATCAGGTCAAAAGACGCATCATAAAACAGCTTTTCTTTTTCAGGATCGGCCTCAGCGGCCGCCGCTTGCGGAGCTGCTTGAGAAGCATCGCCTGCGGGTTGCTCAGACGCCGTGGATGCACTGGGCGCTGCTGCGCTGCCAGAAGCATTTAAGCGACTGTCTAATGTTTGGTAACGCTCAAGATTTTCTTGGCGTAATTGTCGCAGCTCATGTTGCTGCTCTTCAAGCAGGCCGCGCAGGGTGGCAATTTCTTGCTGCATCTGCTGCAACTGCATGAACAATTGACCTTGAGCTGAAAGCGGTGCCGCAGCACCACCTCCAGTCACGGCTCCGTTCATGCCCTGACCTGTGCCAGCGTCATACGCTGAGCGATCAGTGATCGGGATCGCAGCAACTGCCAAAGTTGGCAGGCTGAGGGCCAAAGCTATCAGGGTTGGACGGATAATTTTCATTACTGATTACTTACGCAGTTCAACGCGACGGTTTTGTGACCATGCACTTTCGTCATGACCAGTCACCATTGGGCGCTCTTCACCGTAAGATACTGGCTCAAGCTGTGCAGGTGAAACACCTTGCAGAACTAAGTAGCGCTGTACTGCTTTAGCACGACGCTCACCCAATGCCATGTTGTATTCGCGAGTACCACGCTCATCGGCGTGACCTTCTAAGACAACACGTGCACCGTTACCTTGTAGATCACGGGCATGCACATCCAGCGCACGCATGGCTTCTGGCTTCAAGTCTGAACTGTCAAACTCAAAGTAGAAGGTTGTGATCGCACGCAGCGCTGCTTCTTCGTTACGGTTACTGTCATAGCTACCGTCAACAGCACCCGTATCTGCGCCATAGCCAGCATTCGGATCAATTGCACCTTCACCGCTAGCGTCGCCGCCTTTAGATGAACAACCAACTGCTACAGCCAAAGCTAATGATAAAGCAGCAAGTTTACCGAATTTAA
Organism: Gammaproteobacteria bacterium; assembly: GCA_012518175.1. GTDB lineage: Bacteria > Pseudomonadota > Gammaproteobacteria > Pseudomonadales > Pseudomonadaceae > Denitrificimonas. The sequence continues at coordinate 3,353 of JAAYTE010000143.1, forward strand.
GCATTTGCATATTTTAAGCTCCAAAAAAACCACATTGTTAATTGAGTTGTGTAACCCATCATCAGTTTAGGTAAGGGGACCATGAAGGCTCTCTGACTTCGCCTTGTATGCTAGGTAGTGGGAGCCGCACCCGCCCATTGATAGATGCAAGCATCAGGACACCCCTACCCTGGTGGTGGGTGGCATAGATTACCATTGTTCCATTGGGTGCAACAGTAGGCGACTCATCTAAACTTGAATCTGAGAGCACGCGTAACGTACCGCGCTCAAGATCTTGCGCTGCCACCTTGAAAACCGTGTAACCATCTTGACGATGAATCATCACTAAAGTCTTTTCATCGGCAGATAATTTCGGGTTGGCATTGTAGTTACCAATGAAAGTTACCCGCTCTGCTGCGCCACCATTGATATTCATCCGATAAATTTGCGGCTTCCCCGAGCGGTCAGATGTGAAGTAAATCGTTTGGCCGTCTTTACCCCAAAAAGGTTCCGTATCAATGGCCGCATGATTGGTAATACGGCGTATTTGCCGTGACCCCATTTCCATCACATAGATTTCAGGGTTGCCATCGCGGGACAACACAAACGCCAAGCGCTTACCGTCTGGCGACCAAGCAGGTGCACCATTTAATCCCTCATAATCAGTAACTTGCTCGCGGTGCCCGGTTTCAATGTTTTGCACAAAAATACGCGGACGTTTCTGCTCAAAGGACACATAAGCAATATACTTTCCGTCTGGAGCAAAAGACGGTGATAAAATAGGCTCTCGCGACTGCAACAAGGTTACCGCACGGGCACCATCATAGTCAGCGCGCTGCAAGGTGTAGCGCGTATTGGTTGGCGAAGAGCGCTCGGCAGTGACATACAACAAACGCGTAGAAAACGCGCCTTTAATACCGGTAAGTTTTTCATACGCCTGATCAGCAATATGGTGAGCCAAATCACGCAACTGCGCCACTGTGCCAGACACCTCACCACTGAGCATTACCTGCTCTGTGCTAACATTTAAAACAGCATATCTAACCTGCAGGTTCGAGCCATTGGCAGTAATATTGCCCACCAAGATATATTGCGCGCCAATCGCACTCCAGTCGCGAAAAATAACCTCACTGGCTTGCGCCGGCTGACTGATCATATTTTGCGGCGCAATAGGTTGAAACGAGCCGGAGTTACGCAAGTCATTGCCGATAATTTCCGCCAAATCTTCCGGCAAGGCATTACCGCCCTGCCAAGCAAAAGGCACCACGGCAATGGGAATGGCGCGGTCATTGCCGCCTGAAATCAACAAAGGATCTGCCGCCTGCACCATTCCGACGCAGAGCAGCACACTGAATAACAACCAACGTTTTAATATATTCACAAACTCAAATCCTCTGGTTTAAATACCGCTTTACGGCTGCGGTATAAAGCATTAAACGTTTTACTGTCTAACTGTTGCATTTCACGGATGCGCCCCACGTTGCGTACTGCCGCCACCGCGGAGGCATCAAAGGCTGGGTCACCACTACTACCAATGACACTGGCATTGGTAATGGTTCCATCTGGGAGCATTTCAATCAAGACCGTCACCGCCATGCCATTACGCGCGGAAGGCGGTCTCACCCACTGCTCACTGACCAAGCGAATAATCAGATCATCTAAGTTACCGGCAACTTGCGAGCCTTGGCTATCGGCTACCGTTTGCTGGTACTGGGTGTCGGCCGATAACAGCTCCGCTAAAGCACCGGCTTTTTTATCTTCCATGGCCTTGCGCGCGGCTTCTTGGGCCTTGCGCTGATTGGCAGCCTCGTCGGCGGCACGTTTTTTCTTTTCCGCTTCGGCTTTTTGTTTGGCCGCAGCATCGGCAGCCGCTTTTTTCTTCGCCGCCTCAGCAGCCGCTTGCTTTTTCGCCTCTTCGGCGGCCTTTTTCTTGGCCTCTTCGGCGGCTTTTGCCTTTGCTTCTTCTGCCGCTTGCTGTTTAGCGGCAGCAGCAGCTTGCACTCGTGCGGCTTCAGCTTGCTTAAGTTTTTCCGCTGACTGTTGCGCCTGCTGTTCTTTTTTAGCTTGGGCTTGCTGTTGTGCTTCAGCCGCTTTTTGCGCCGCCGCAGCACGTGCTTGCGCAGCCCGCGCCTCGGCATCAGCCTTGGCTTGGGCAGCTTTAGCCGCAGCGGCGTTTAATCGTTCCTGCTCAACTTTTTTCTGCTCCAGCTGCTCAACCTCGTATTGTGGTGCGGAGGTTTTTGCGGCTTCACCGGCAATTTTCTGATTGGTTTGTGTGGTGGCCTGACTTTGTGATTGCAATTGATACAAGGTGGCCTTAATCACCGGCCGTGACGGCGGCAATTCTGGGGTGCGGGCAAAGCTGACAAACAGAAAAGCAAACAGCATGGCATGCAAACCAACCGCCCAAACCACAGGCCAAAATAGCTTTTCCGATGGAGAACGCTCAGTCTGTCGCATTAAGGTGCCTCAGTAATTAAGCCAACATCACTGACGCCAGCTTGCTGCAAACCACCCATAGCGGCCATTACGCTGCCGTAATCCACAGTTTTATCAGCGCGCACATAGACCTGCACCTTTTTACCTTGCGCCGCATTCGCCGCCAAAATAGCGCGCGCGGCATTAATCATCTGCACCAGCTCAACGGCTTTATCCTGCACAGTGTCCACATCCACTTCAGTGCTGGTGTTCCAGTAAAAGCTTTTATCCGCTTTAATCGAAATGGTCAGCACGATGGCATTGTTGTCTTGCGGCAAGACCTCGCTACTGACTTGCGGCAAATCCACTTTAACGCCTTGATTAAGCATCGGCGCGGTGACCATAAAGATCACCAGCAGCACCAGCATCACGTCGATATAAGGCACCACGTTCATTTCAGCAACGGGTTTACGACGGTTACGAATTCTTCCTCTATGCATGGTGCACCTTAATCCTCTTTAGAGTGGACTTTACGATGCAAAATGGCTTGAAACTCATCCGCAAAGGTGTAGTAACGGGCAATCAGGTTTTCACTGCGCGCAGCAAAACGGTTATAGGCGATCACCGCTGGAATCGCGGCAAACAAACCAATAGCAGTAGCAATCAATGCTTCGGCAATTCCCGGCGCCACAGTGGCCAAGGTAGCCTGCTGCACTTGGGCCAAGCCGCGGAAGGAGTTCATAATCCCCCACACCGTACCAAACAAACCAATATAGGGACTGGTAGAACCCACAGTGGCTAAAAAAGGAAGCGCTTGCTCAAGCTTTTCTTCTTCATGGGAAATCGCCACGCGCATCGAACGGGCCACACCATCCATCACCGATTCGGGATTGGCATGTTGCTGCTGATTTAAGCGGGAGAACTCTTTAAAACCGGCGCGGAAAATTTGCTCAACCCCAGAATCAGGATCCGGGTTGCTGCACACTTCACGGTACAACTTGGATAAATCGACCCCAGACCAAAAGCGGTCTTCAAAGATATTTAAACTGTTACGGGCGGCACGCAATAATTGACTGCGCTGAAAAATCAGCACCCAAGAGGCAATTGAAGCGCCCACTAAAATCAACATGACAAGTTGCACGACCAAGCTGGCGTTGCTGATTAGGTTCCACATTGACATTTGATCTACGGCATTCGCTTCCACGCTTATTCTCCTGCAAAGTCTTGCACATCGGCATTAAACGCCGCATATAACAGTTCGGGAATGGCCCGAGGTTTTAAGGTATCGGCACGCACACAAGCCACGGTGAAATGCCCTTCACAAAGCAACAAATCATCGCTCACTCGGCGTACTTGCTGATAAAATTTTAAACTGGCACGTTTTAGAGCATCCACTTTTACACTCACCACCAGCTCATCGTCTAAACGAGCAGGGGCGCGATAGCGTGCTTGGGCGGAGTGCACAACAAAGAGTAGATTATCGCTGGCCATCTGCGCTTGAGAAAAGCCTAGATGGCGCAAACGTTCAGTGCGCGCACGTTCCATGAATTTTAGGTAATTCACGTAATAGACAATGCCGCCTGCATCCGTATCTTCGTAATACACTCGACACGGAAAGGTAAACTCTGTTGCTGTTGTTGCGCGCATACTTTAATGCCACCTCATGCAATTGCCAATCAAAAACGCAGGTATATTTTCACTCACTCTCGCTGTACTTTTGCAGCAGTGCTGGATCTTGCAAACGCTCGGGTAAATTCAAACCAAAATGCAGATACGCATGGCGGGTAACCACCCGTCCGCGCGGGGTGCGCATAATAAAACCCTGCTGAATCAAGTACGGTTCTAGGACATCTTCAATGGTATGTCGTTCCTCACTGATTGCCGCGGCCAAACTGTCAATGCCCACTGGGCCGCCATCGAACTTCTCAATCATGGCCAATAATAAGCGCCGATCCTGATGATCAAAACCATGTTCGTCCACATCCAGCAGATTTAATGCTTGATTGGCAATGGCTTGGGTAATCTGTCCGTTACCGCGCACCTGAGCAAAATCGCGCACACGGCGCAGTAAACGGTTGGCAATGCGTGGCGTACCACGGGCGCG
>JAAYTE010000016.1 GCA_012518175.1 Gammaproteobacteria bacterium
GGCTCTACTAACCCCTTTGTGGCTTATTACTTAGTGCCCTTGACTATTGCTGCAGCAACCTTGCCTTGGCTTTATTCCGTAGTGCTCAGCGGTTTAGCTTTGAGTGGTTATACTGCTTTGCTGATTTGGTATCGCCCCTTACATTTGCAAGGAGAGCAAGTGGGTGAGCTACTGATTACCCTGCATCTGTTTGGTATGTGGCTCAACTTTGCTTTATCGGCGGCCTTTATTACTTTTTTTGTGGCGAAAATGTCGCAAGCGGTGCGTGAGCAAGATCAGCTGCGCGCCGCGCGCCGCGAAGACAGCATGCGCGATCAGCAATTGCTGGCTGTAGCGACTCAGGCTGCTGGTGCTGCCCATGAGTTGAGCACACCTTTAGCGACCATGAGTGTGTTGTTAACGGAGTTGCGCCATGAGCATCGCGCGGAGGTTGAGCTACAAGAGGATTTAGCTTTACTGCAAGAGCAGGTAAAGATGTGTAAAGGAACTTTGCAGCATTTGGTGCGCGCCGCTGAAGCTGATCGCCGCCAAACCATTGCTGAGCAAAGTGTGACCAGCTGGCTAGAAGCAGCCTTGCAACGTTGGCATTTAATGCGCCCAGAGACCACCTACCGCTATCAATTGCTTGGCGAGGGTGTGGCGCCAACCTTGATGCCGCCGGTGGATTTAACCCAAGCGCTATTAAATCTACTCAACAATGCTGCAGACGCCTGTCCAGATAATCTGCTGATACGCTTAAGTTGGGATCAGCTGTGGGTGCTGATTACTATTCGTGACTATGGCGCAGGCGTTCCTTTGGCCATAGCTGAACAATTGGGCAAACCTTTTTTTACCACCAAGGGCAAAGGTTTTGGTTTGGGGCTATTTTTAAGTCAGGTTAGCGTTACCCGTGCAGGGGGGACGGTAAAGTTGTATAACCAAGAGGGCGGGGGAACGTTGACTGAGTTACGTTTGCCGCGGATGCATACAATGCTTTAAGTGAGGAGTTGCAAGTGACTGAGGAAAACCTATTTGAAGGTGAAGAACAGCCGCATTTATTATTAGTAGATGATGATGAAACCTTTACCCGGGTTATGGCACGCGCAATGTCACGCCGAGGTTTGCGAGTATCCATAGCCAGTTCGGCAGATGAGGGCTTAGCATTAGCCAAAGTCGATATGCCGGATTTCGCAGTGTTGGATCTAAAAATGGAAGGCGACTCAGGTTTAGTGCTCTTACCTAAACTGCTGGAGTTGGATGCGCAGATGAAAGTGCTGATCTTAACCGGCTATTCGAGTATCACCACTGCCGTTGAAGCGATTAAGCGCGGTGCTGCCAATTACTTGTGCAAGCCAGCCGACGCTGACGATGTATTGGCTGCATTGTTGTCTGATCATGCAGATTTGGCCACCCTGATCCCTGAAAACCCAATGTCAGTTGATCGTGTGCAATGGGAGCATATTCAACGTATTTTAGCTGAACATGACGGTAATATATCGGCTACGGCGCGGGCGTTAGGCATGCACCGACGCACTTTACAGCGCAAGTTGCAAAAGCGCCCGGTGCATCGTTAGGCATAAAAAAGGCCTGAGTATGACTACACAGGCCTAATCTGAAATTGCTGCTAGGCGCTAACGCGTACCGAACACCACCATGGTTTTACCCTTAACATCGACCAATCCTTGCTCTTCAAGGTTTTTCAACACGCGCCCGACCATTTCCCGCGAGCAGCCAACAATGCGGCCGATTTCTTGGCGGGTA
>JAAYTE010000144.1 GCA_012518175.1 Gammaproteobacteria bacterium
CGTGCCGTTGCGCAAAGTTATTTAGCAGCACGCGCCAAGTTGGGCTTCCCGATGGCGCCCGCTGCCTTGCGTGATGAAGTATTGGCCAAGTTGGAGAGTGAACAATGAGTGCGCGTGATTTTTTAGTTGAGCTGGGCACCGAAGAGTTACCGCCGAAAGCTCTAAAAACTTTGGCCAGTGCGTTTCGTGACGGCATCATTAAAGGTTTAAAAGCAGCAGATTTAAGTCACAGCAATGTGCAGGTGTATGCTGCGCCGCGGCGTTTGGCTGTATTGGTTGAGCAGTTGGTGGATTGCCAAGCCGACCGTACGCAAGCAATGGATGGCCCGCCAGTACAAGTTGCATTTGATGAGCAAGGTGAGCCCACTAAGGCTGCGTTAGGTTTTGCCCGTAAATGCGGTGTCGATATCAGCGAAATTGATCGCAGCGGCGCAAAGCTACGTTTTGAGCAGCATATTCCCGGGCAAGCGACGGTTGGCTTGTTGCCAGCCATTGTTGAAGATGCTTTAAGTGCTTTGCCTGTACCAAAGCGCATGCGTTGGGGGGCGCGCAAAGAAGAGTTTGTGCGGCCTACCCAGTGGCTGGTAATGCTGTTTGGTGACGAGGTTGTGGATTGCACTATTTTAGCGCAGAACGCAGGACGTGCATCCCGTGGCCACCGTTTCCATCACAACCTAGATGTGGTGCTGCAGCAGCCCCGCGACTATGTTGCAGCCTTGCGCCAAGCCCATGTCATAGTTGACTTTGCTGAGCGTCGAGAGTTAATTAAGAAACGTGTTGACGAGCTGGCTGCTGAGCAACAAGGCACAGCAATTATGCCTGATGCGTTATTGGATGAAGTGACTGCATTGGTGGAGTGGCCGGTGCCATTGGTGTGCTCATTTGAAGAGCACTTCCTTGATGTGCCGCAAGAAGCTTTGATCATCACCATGCAAGACAACCAAAAGTATTTCTGCCTATTAGACAGCAATGGCGACCTATTGCCGCGTTTTATTACGGTAGCCAATATTGACAGCCGCGATCCACAGCAAGTGGTTTCCGGTAACGAAAAAGTTGTCCGTCCGCGCCTAACTGATGCTGAGTTCTTTTATCTGCAAGACCAAAAGCAACCGCTAGAGAGTTTCAATGAGCGCTTGCAAAGTGTGGTGTTCCAAGCGCAACTGGGTACGGTCTACGATAAAGCGGTGCGCGTGTCGAAGCTGGCTGCATTTATTGCAGAGAAAATTGGCAGCAATCCGGCACATGCCGAGCGTGCTGGCTTGCTCTCGAAGTGTGACCTGGCAACCGAAATGGTTGGCGAATTTCCAGAAATGCAGGGTATTGCAGGCTATTACTATGCGAAAAATGACGGCGAAGCAGGTGATATTGCCTTAGCCCTTAACGAGCAATATATGCCTCGCGGAGCAGGTGCTGAGTTGCCCAGTACCTTGACCGGTGCGGCAGTGGCTGTAGCCGATAAACTGGATACCTTGGTGGGTATTTTTGGCATTGGCATGTTGCCCACAGGCAGTAAAGACCCCTATGCACTGCGCCGCGCTGCGTTAGGTGTCTTGCGCATTCTGATTGAAAAACAGTTGGAAGTGGATTTGGCCGAGCTGGTTGCCATGGCCATTGCCCAGTACGAAAATAAAATTGACAGTAAAGACCTCGCTGAGCACGTGCAGGACTTTATTTTTGATCGCCTGCGTGCACGTTATGAAGATGCGGGTATTGATGTGGCTGTGTACCAAGCAGTACGCGCAGTGCATCCCATGTCACCGCTGGACTTTGATCAACGTGTGCAAGCAGTGCAGAACTTCCGTGCCCTGCCCGAAGCGCAAGCACTGACTGCCGCCAATAAGCGCGTGTCCAACTTGTTGGGCAAAAATGCTGCAGCGCAAGCGCTGAAAATCCAAGCCAAGTACTTCGATAGTCCCGCTGAGTTCGCCCTGTACGCTGCTATACAGCAGGCTTTACAGGCCGTCACGCCATTAGCTGAAAATCGCCAGTACACAGAGGCACTGACCCGTTTAGCCAGCCTCAATGAGCCACTTGATGCATTCTTTACAGATGTCTTAGTGAATGTTGAAGATGAGAATATCCGTGCTAACCGCTTAGCTTTATTAGCGCAGTTGCGTGGTTTATTCTTGGGTGTGGCGGATATTTCTGTACTGGATTAAGGAATAGCTTAGGTTATGCGGGCTTGAGAGCCATTGGGCCCGCAGTGTTTAAGGATAAAGCATGCAGTTAATAATTCTCGATCGTGATGGTGTGATTAATTACGATTCTGATGACTATATTAAAAGTGTTGATGAGTGGATTGCTTTGCCCGGTGCGCTGGATGCCATTGCGCGCTTGAGCCGTGCTGGCTGGACTGTTGCGGTTGCGACCAATCAATCCGGTTTAGCTCGTGGTTATTACACGGTGCCGGCTTTAGAGTCCATGCATCAAGTGCTCCGTGATGCTGTACAGCAGCGGGGTGGGCATCTCGGTTTAATCACTTATTGCCCCCATGGTCCTGATGATCACTGCAGTTGCCGTAAGCCCTTGCCCGGATTACTTGAGCAGGTGGCGCAGCATTATCAAACCTCGCTCGATGGCGTGTGGTTTGTTGGCGACAGTTTGCGTGACTTGCAAGCTGCGGTTGCCGTCAATGCCCAGCCAGTGTTGGTTTGCACTGGTAAAGGTGAGCTGACACGCGCGCAAGCTGTGCCCAGCAATACCCTAATCTTTGCTGACTTATCAGCTGTAGCGGATCAACTATTGAGTTAAAGGCATAAAATATGGGCGTTCTCTTCACTTTAAGAGTGATTGTTTTTTACACCTTATTGGGCTTAAGCGCACTTATTTGGTCTGTTGTGGGGTTGTTGGCAGCGCCTTTTCTTTCTTTTCCTGCCCGTTATCGCTTTATTAATGTGTACTGGTGCCGCTTTGCCGTACAGCTTGGCAAGTATCTGTTGGGCTTGCACTACCGAGTAGCCGGAGCAGAAAATATACCCAGTGAACGCTGTGTGATTTTGGCGAAGCATCAAAGCACTTGGGAAACATTTTTCTTGTCGGCTTACTTTCAGCCGTTGAG